>VBKI01000057.1:0-10912 GCA_005879535.1 Deltaproteobacteria bacterium
TGGCTGCCCAGACGCGATCTCCCGAGCAGGACGCCACGGACGTCGAGCATCGCCGGCTCCTCCGGCGCGCCATCGACGCGCTGCCCGATCACTTCAGGACCGTGTTCGTCCTCCGGCAGGTACAGGAGCTGTCCATCGAGGAGACCGCGGCGTGCCTCGACATCGAGCCCGGCACGGTGAAGACCCGTCTCCACCGCGCGCGGGCGCTCTTGCGACGCAAGCTGCTGGCCGAGATCGAGCCGGGGGAGCGCGACGTGCTGCCGTTCGAGGCGCCCCGGTGCGACCGCGTGGTAGCGGCGGTCCTGGCAAGCATCAGCGGCTGACGTCGGCGACGATCTGCTTTTCCAGCGCTCGCAGCCGCTTGTCCGCCGGGCTGCGCGCCCGCTCTCTCTGGACCACCTGCAGCGCTGCCTCGAATTTGCCCTGCCGCGCGAGAAACGTCGCGTACTGCCCGGCGAGGATGGCGTCGTTCCCCAGCGCGTACGCGGCCGAGAACGTGCGCTCCGCCTCCTGCGTGCGCCCGAGCCGATCCAGGGACGCCGCGAGCACGCCCAGCGAATCGAGCGTTCCGGGAGGCCAGAGGGAGATCGCCAGCCGCGCATGCTCCTCGGCGGCGGCGAAATCGCCGCGCTCGTACAGGACGAGCGCGAAGTTCGCCTGGACGCGCGCGCTCCGGGGCGCGAGATCCACCGCCGTCGGATAAAGCGCGTCGTCGGACCTCCATTCGAGGTTTCGCAGCTGCACGGCGCAGAGATGGAACACGCAGAGCGCGGCGAACGCGGCGCGCGCAGCGGTGCCCGCCTCGACGGCGGCGCCAGCGGCTGCCGCAAGCCCGAGCAGCGGCACGTACAGCAACCGCTCCCCGTACAGGGTCGGCCCGCGCAGCAGCAGGTTGCTCACCGGAAGGAAGAAGAGAACGAACCAGGCAAGACCGGCGGCGACTTGCGGCTGTCGCTTGCGGAGGATGATCGGCGCCGCGCCCAGCGCGAGCGCCAGGGCGAGTCCGCCCCACGCGAGCGCGTCCGAGACGGGAGCAGGCCCGCACTCCCGCGCCGAGCAGTCGTAGAGGCGCCGGAAGCCGTCGACGATGCCCCAGCCGTATCTCTCGAGCAGCACCCGTCCGGCTCCCAGCATCGACTCGAGGAGGGGCGCCATCACCAGCGGATTCATCTGCGCCTGCACGACGGGGCTCATCGGCCCCACCACGGCGTAGCGGAGCCCGGCGTACGCGGCGGCCGCGACGACGTACGCCGCCCAAGGCGTGCGCCGCTCCGCTGGAGTGAGCGCATCGAACGCGGCGTAGGCGAAGGGCGCCATCACGGCACTCTCCTTCGAGAGCAGCGAGCAGAAGAACGCCGCCGCGGCGAGCAGGCTCCCGCGCCGGTGCAGCCACAGCCCGAGCACGCAGAAGAGCGCCTGCAGGAGATCGGCGCGCCCGACGACGGCCTGCACTGCCTCCGCGCCCGGCGCGAGAACGGCTGCGAGCAGGCCCGCGGCGAACGCGGCCGGCCCGCCGCCCAGAGCGAGCACCAGGATGGCGCAAACGGCCCCGTGGAGGACGGCGTTGGTGAGATGAAAGCCGCCCGGCCGCATCGACCAGAGCCGCGCATCGGCGAACAGGGATGCCTGCGGAAGCGGCCGCCAGGTGCCGGCTTTGTCCGCTCCCCAATAATCGTTGCGCAGCACGGCGCCGAGACCCCGCTCGAACGCCGGATTTCCCTCGATGGCGCTGTGATCGTCGGCGACGAACCCGGCGGACAGGGTGCTCGCGAACGCCGCCACTCCCAGGACGCCGGCCAGCAGCGCTCGCCGCGTCGGCGGGGTCAGCGCTCGCCCCCGATCAACCGCGCGACCTTGGCGCGCTCCTCGGGGTCGTCGTAGAGCTGGAACGATTTGCGCCACCAGACGGCGGCCTTGACGCGATTTCCCTTCTTGGCCTCCGCGTCGCCCATCATCTTGCTGGCGCGGGCGCGGTCCCTCCGGCTCAGCACGGGCTTCTGGAGGATGTCCTTGAGGATCGTCTGGGCGCCGGCCGGACGATTGGTCCAGAGGGCCTTCTGGGCCCGGTCGAAGTTCTTCGCCCACGGACTCGCTGCGTACTGCAGGAGCTTGCTCGGACGCGGAGGCTCGGACTGCTCGCCGGCGGGGCCCTCCGGAGCCTGGCGCAGACCGGCGGACGGTACCGCGGCGGCCGCAGGCGCGACGCCGCCGGAAGCGGCGAGGGGCCCACCGGCGATCGTCCTCGCCCGGATCGCGAGCAGTCCTCCCACCGCCAGCGACAGCGCGATCGCCGCGCCGGCCATCCACCGTCGCGGCGTCAACGTCCACCGTCGCGGCGGCATCGCCCGCTCGGGCCGGTGATCGATCGCCGGAGGGAACACGCGGGGAGGGGAAGTCACGACGGCAGCGTGCGTTGGGGCCGGTAAGGGATCGGAGTCTTCCGCTTTGTCCTCGACGGGCACCGCGTCCGCGAGGGCAGCGAGCGCGCGCATCATCACCGCGGCTTCGTCGCCGCTCTCTGGCCGCGTTGCGGGATCGGCGGCCATCAGCCGCGCGATCAGGTCCTCCAGCTCCGGATGTACGCGGCGGCCGATGTCCCGCAGGCTCAGCGTGGCGTGCTCGCGGTGAGAGCGGAGCAACTCTTCCGCCGTCACTCCGGTCACCGGCAGGCGCCCGGAGAGGAGCTGGAAGAGAAGGATGCCGACGGCGTACAGATCGCTGCGTTCGTCGGCCGCGGCGCCGGACGCCTGCTCGGGGGCGGTGTACGCCGCGCTGGCGATGGGAAGCGGCGCGCCCTCGCGAAGTCCGGCGTGCGCGAGCAGGTGGGTGGTGACCGCGTCGAGCAGCACCGCGTGTTCCGTTCCGTCGCTCAGCCGGCGCAAGCCGACGTTCGCCGGCTTGAGATCGAGGTGGAGGACGCCCGCGCGATGCGCCGCACCGAGCCCCTCGGAGACCTGCGCGCAGAGCTCCAGCGCCCGCGCCGGCCGGACGCGGCCCCGGCGCCGCAGCTCGTCCGCAAGCGTCATCTCGCCGCCGCTCTCGTAGACGAGAAAGAACGTCTGCACCAGGTGCACGCCGGCGAAGAGCAGGCGCGCGACATGCGGATGGTCCAGCTCGGGTATGCCGGCAAGCCGCTCCGCCTCTTCGACGAATCGTTCGGCGGACGAAGCGTCCGGCGCATACCTGCGCAGCAGCTTCACCACGACGGCGTGGCTGCGCGCGTCCTCACCGAGCCAGGAATGGGAGAACCTTCCCGCGCCCAGCTCGTGCAGCAACCTGAATCCCGCCACTTGCGCCTGCTGCAGCGGAGACTCCGGCTCTGGATGAGCGAGCCCCTGGCAGCGGTCGCAGAGCATCTGGTCCGCGAGGGCGGGGGTGAAGGGCGCGCCACATTGCGGGCAGGCGTTCATCGCGCCGAAGCTGTGCGCCTCCTCCATCGCGGCCCGACTGTACGTCACAGGTCGAAGGCACCCAAAGGATGTGCCCGCGACCTTCTCCCACACCCACGCACCGCAGCCGCTCATCGGGTCGTGATATGTGCGCGCGGTGTCCGACCGCCCCGATCTGCCGGAGCCGTTCGCGCCCACCGGGGGAAAGCTCTCGCGGTTCCGCATCGTTCCGCCGCCGCCTCTTCGGCCGCGCCTCTTGCCGGACGAGGCAAAGTTCGCGCTCCGGATTTCGCTGCTCGCCGGATGCGCCGAGTTCGCCGCATGGGCATGGCTGGCGCATGCCGGCGGCAAGGGCGCCGCGCTCGGCTGGGCAGTCCTCAGGCTGCTGAGGCTGCTCTGGTCCCGCGTCGGAACGCGCGTGTCGCGGCCGGTGGTGGCTTTTGCTCTCCTCTTCGTCGCGCTGGTCGGAACGTCGGCAAGCCTGGCCACGGTGGGCCAGCTCTTCACCGTGGGCCTTCTGGCCATCGCGCTGCCCGCGGTCGGCGACCTCTGCGCGAGCTGCGCCGGAGACAGCATCACCGTCGAGCGCCGCAGCGCCGCGTATTCGTGGCTCGACATGGGACAGGGCCTGGGCGGCGCTCTCGGGCTCGCCGTCGGCGCGTCGTTCCCGCGCGCCGCGGCGGTCGCTTCGGCGGCAGCGCTGCTCGCGGCATCCGTCGGCGTGCCCGATCTGCGCGATCGCGGCACGCCGCGCTCCACCTGGGCGCCCGCCGCGTACCGGCAAGTCTTCCGCACGCCGTTTGCCGCGCAGCTTTGCGCACTGGTCTTCTTCGCCGCGTTCTTCGCGCTGCAGCAGCCGGCCCGTCCGCATTCGGCGTGGATGACGTTGCTCCTCCCGCTCGCGGGAATGGCGATCGCCGCCCGCGTCGATCCGTTCCTGCCGAACGCCGTCGTCCTGCCGCGCGCCGCGCTCATCGTGGCGGCGCTCGGCTGGGTGGTTCCGCCGCTGCGCCTGCTGGCCATCGGCGCGCTCTTCGCGGCCGTGCCCGCGTCCGTTGCGCGCGGCGCCGGAGAGATGGAGCGTCCAGTTGCGTCTTCGCTCGCCTGGTCCGCGTTGGCGGCCGGCGCGGCCGTAGGCGCCGTGCTATGAATGAGCGCTCATTCACCCACGAGGAGCGCGAGCGCATGTTCTCGATGGACCCGCCCTTCACCCCGGAGCACCAGCTCTTCCGCCGGACCCTTCGCGAGTACGTCGAGAGAGAGCTCACGCCGCACGCCCTGGAGTGGGACGAGGCGGGGATCTTTCCTCGCGAAGTATTCCGCGGGATGGCCGAGATCGGCGCTCTCGGGATCAACTACCCGGAGAGCGTCGGTGGCGCCGGCGGAGACTACTGGTTCGTGGTGGTGCTCGCCGAGGAGCTGATCCGGAGCCAGAACGCCGGCGTCAACATGGGACTCCTGGTCCAGTCGCAGATGGCGACGCCGATCATCGCCGAAATCGGCACCGAAGAGCAGAAGAAGGAGTTCCTCATCCCCGCCCTGGCGGGAGAGAAGATCGCCGCTCTGGGCATCTCCGAGCCCGACGCCGGCAGCGACGTGGCCAACCTCCGCACGACCGCGCGCAGGGCCGGCGACGACTACGTGATCAACGGCGCCAAGATGTGGATCACGAACGGCAGCCGATCGGACTTCATCACCCTCGCGGTGCGCACGGGCGGCCCTGGATACGGCGGCGTGTCGCTGGTGACGTTCCCGACCGACGTGAAGGGGTTCAGCGTCTCGAAGAAGCTGGCGAAGGTCGGCAACCTCTCCTCGGACACCGCGCTGCTCTTCTTCGAAGATTGCCGGATTCCCGTCCGCTATCTTCTCGGCGAGGAGAACGAGGGCTTCTACCACGTGATGACGAACTTCCAGGGCGAGCGGCTGGTGGCGGCCATCGGCGCGGTTTCCGGCATGCAGCTCCTCGTCGAGGACGCGCTCCGGTACGGCAACGAGCGCAGCGCCTTCGGCAAGCCCTTGGCCAAGTTCCAGATCTGGCGTCACCGGCTGGTCGAGCACCTCACCGCCATCGAGGCAGCGCGCTGGCTCACCTATCGGGCATGCGATCTCTTCAACCGCAAGGAGGCGGCGGTGAAGGAGATCAGCATGGCGAAGCTGTTCGCCGGCGACCTGATGCAGAAGGTCGTCTACGACTGCCAGCAGCTGCACGGCGGGATGGGGTACGTGGTGGAGACTCCGGTGGCCCGCGCGTTCCGCGATGCGCGGCTGCTGACCATCGGCGGCGGGACCAGCGAGATCATGAAGGAGATCATCGCCAAGCTCGTGCCGGGGTTCTGATGAACGATCCCGCGTTCGCCACCCTGAACCTGATGGAGCGCACCGCCTTCAAGGTGATGCGCTTCATCAACCAGGGGGGCGGCAGGCGGGTGTTCCGGATCTGGCAGCGCTGGGTGATCACGCCACTGATCGGCCTGTTCGTCTATCGGCGCCTGCGCGTCCACGGAATGGAGCGTCTGGACGCCGTTCGGCCGGAAGTGCCCATCCTGCTGGTCGCCAATCACAGGACATTCTTCGACCTCTTCATCCTCGGATGGCTCCTCATCCGCCACCAACGTCTCGGCAGGCAGGTCAGCTTTCCGGTCCGCTCGAACTTCTTCTACGAGACTCCGCTCGGGCTGCTGATGGCCGTGCTCTTCACCGGCGGGTCGATGTTTCCTCCGTTCTTCCGTTCGGCGGAAAAGAAGGCGATGAACCGGCTCTCGCTGGCAATCCTGCTCGAGAAGCTGCGCACGCCAGGGCAGATGGTCGGGTTCCACCCGGAGGGGACGCGCAACAAGTCGGACGATCCCTACGCCATGCTCCCCGCCCAGCCGGGCGCCGGCGAGCTGGCCCTGAAGGCGAGGCCGGTGGTGGTGCCGGCGTTCATCCTCGGAATGACCAACAGCTTCTGGACGGAGGTGAAGGCGAATCACCGCCGGGAGCCGCCGGTGATCGCCGTGTTCGGCGCGCCCATCGAGCTGCCGAAGGCGGCCGGAGAGACGCGCCTCTCGCACCACAAGAGGTTCGCCGATCTGATCAACCAGAGGATCTCCGCGCTCGGCGCGGAGGAGCGCGCGCTCAGGAGCGCAGCTTCTCCACCGGCTTCTCCAGCGTCGCACGCCCCGTGACCAGGCGCGGGCGGAGGAGGTTGGCGATGGTCGCCTCGAGCTCCTGCGCTTCGAACGGCTTGCCGATGTATCCCTGCGCGCCCATCAGCTCCGCTTCCCACTCGAAGCCGAATCCGGAGATGATCACTACCGGTACTTCCTTCAGTTCGGGCGTCGCGCGCATGCGCTGCAGCATCTCGCGCCCGTTCATCACCGGCATCTGCAGGTCGAGCAGCACCAGGAGAGGCGGCTTGTCGGCGAGCCTGAGCAGGGCCTCCTCGCCGTTGGCGGCCTCGTCGACCTGGTACCCCTTCATCTCGAGCGCCGCCCGGAGCCCGGCGCGAAAGTCGGCGTCGTCGTCGACGACCAGGATGTAGGGCCAGCGGCGCATGGGGGCGGGCTCGATGCGGCGTAGATCTAACGATTGTTACAGCGGAACGGAAGGGGGCGGTTGTCTGGCTGCCACCGCGACAACCCTGCGATTTGACGACACGTCCGGCATTCTGCTACCCGCACCGACACGAATGAAAGCTGTTCGGACGCGGTCCGCCCGCGTGCACGTCGCGGTGAAAGTGCGGGACGGCGCGCATGCCGCCGCGGTGCTCCGCGCCGCCGGGCGAAGCTGGGTCTCCGGCGGGGAAGAGCTCTCGATCGCTCTGGTGACGGACCGCGAGATGCGGCGCCTGAACCTGCGCTGGCGCAGGCAGGATCGTCCGACCGACGTGCTCTCCTTTCCGCTCGACGAATCGGGCGCGCTCGGGGACGTGATCATCTCGATCGAGGCGGCGCGGAGGCAGGCGAAGCAGGGCGGATGGCCTCTGGCAGCGGAGCTCCGGCGCCTTCTCGCGCACGGCATCCTGCACTGCCGCGGCTACGATCACGAGTCGGCGGCCGACGCGCGCCGGATGGCCGCGGCCGAGCGGAAGCTGCTGGGACGCACGGGAATGGTGGGCGCTTCGCTGTCGGGGGTGGAATGATCCAGCCGCCTTCGGGCTTTCCCTCCACCGCGGTTTCACGCTAAAGGCAAGGGCATGGCGACGCTCCCACCGGAACTGGACGAGCTCTCGCGGCGCTTCGACGCGCTCCGGGGGGCGCTTTGACATCGATCGCAAACGCGCGCGCGTCGAGCTGATCGAGCGGGAGAGCGTGCAGCCCGGCTTCTGGGAGGACCAGAAGCGCGCCCAGGCGCTGAGCAAGGAGAAGAGCGACCTCGAGATGCAGCTCGCGCAGTACGAGCGCGAGCGGCAGCGGCTGGAGGACGCGGTCGCCCTCCACGAGCTGGCCGAGGAGGCGAACGACGAGGCGACCGGCGGCGAGGCGAAGCTCGCCGTGGCCGAGGCGCTGCAGGGCGCGCAGCGGCTCGAGCTGTCGAAGATGCTCAGCGGCCCGCAGGACCATCTCAACGCCATCGTCGAGATCAACGCCGGCGCGGGCGGTACGGAGTCGCAGGACTGGGCGCAGATGCTCTTCCGCATGTACACGCGGTACTGCGAGCGCAAAGGCTGGGAAGTGGAGCTCGCCGATTTCCAGCCCGGCGAAGAGGCGGGGATCAAGAACGCTTCGTTCATCGCCCGCGGCGATCACGCCTACGGCTGGCTGAAGGCGGAGGTGGGCGTGCACCGGCTGGTCCGCATCTCGCCCTTCGACGCGAACGCGCGGCGGCACACTTCGTTCGCCAGCGTCTTCGTCTATCCCGAGGTCGACGAGGACATCGAGATCGATCTCAACCCCAACGACGTCCGGATCGACACCTTCCGCGCCTCGGGCGCGGGCGGGCAGAAAGTCAACAAGACGGACTCCGCCATCCGCATGACGCACGTTCCCACGGGCATCGTGGTCTCGATGCAGAACGAGCGCAGCCAGCACAAGAACCGGGACATGGCCTGGAAGGTGCTCAAGTCGCGGCTCTACGAGCTCGAGCTGCGCAAGCAGCAGGCGGAGCGCGACAAGATCGAGGCGTCGAAGTCGGAGATCTCCTTCGGCTCGCAGATCCGCAACTACGTGCTCGCGCCATACCGGATGGTGAAGGACGTGCGCAGCGGGGTGGAGAGCGGAAACCCGGACGCGGTGCTCGACGGCGAGCTCGACCCTTTCATCAGCGCATACCTTCTCGGCGTGCGCCGCAAGGACAGACCCGGCAGCAGCGAAGCGGAGGCGTAAACGCAAATGGCCATCATCCACTACGACGTGACCTTCGAGAACGAGAGCCCCTCGCTGAACCAGATCAAGGACAAGCTCGACGCGCGCATGGGCTTGCGGACGCACCTCGTCAAGGACTCCATCGAGTCCGGACACGAGTGGCCGCACATCGGGCGCGTCCGCGAGAGCGGGACATTCGAGTGCGACGAGTGCGACGATTCGGACCTGGAAGTGACTGTCGGAACGACCGGCGTGCGCATCTCCTGCGTGCCGTCGTCGACGCATCCGTACTTCCGAGAGAGCGCGCTGGCGGCGCTGATCGACCTCGGCGGAAACTTCGAAGCCAAGCTGCATCCGTTCATCGGCAAGCGCTGGACCGAGCTGTCCCCGGCGGAGAAGCAGGTCGGGTGGCGGACGCATTAAGTTCGTTCTTGCAGCGGCATTAGCGTCGGCCAGCAAGCGCTCGGCGCTTCGTTTCGCCACGTTTCTGCAACGCGCCGCGACTTGACTGCGCGATCTGCCAAGGAGCAAACGGCCACAAGCACGTACGGAGATGACTGCAGGGGGAATGCCTCTTTGCTGCAGGCCTGCTCTTTCGGGGCCGACAACTGGACTTCCTCGCCGCCGTGCCATCGAGGAGAAGTGCCATGACGAAGAAGGGGCGGTTCATTTTTCTGGGCAGCGTCGTACCCGCAGCGATCGTCGGGATCGGCCTCTGGAGCCCGATGAAGCAGGCGGTAGCAAAGGACCCCAACAAAGCTCCCCGCTTCAAGGTCGATCCGTTCTGGCCGAAGCCTCTCCCCAGCGATGTCGAGACCAATCCAGCCGCTGCGACTGACGGCTACCGCACCACTGGGCCGGGGGCGACGAAGCCGTGGGTGACGGGCGAGGTCGCCGGACACGGCGTCGACTCGAAGGATCACATCTTCACCGTCAACCGCGGTCCCCAAGGCACACCGACCGCGACTACGGCCGGTACGAACCTCGTTTCGCCGGAGACGGTCATCGCACATCCATCTCCCTCGGTCATCGAATTCGATCGCGATGGGAACGTGGTGAACGCCTGGCCGCCCAACCTGCCGGCCGCTCTTCCGCCGTGGTGGATCGCCCCCATCGACCCAGTCGGCTGCGACGGAAGCCCGGCGTGCCATTTGCCGCAGCGCGGAGTGCCGATGGGTATCCACGGCCTCTATGTCGACTACCAGGACAACGTCTGGATCGCCGGCAACGGAGACGGCATCGTCCAGAAGTACTCGCATGATGGCAGCACTCTGCTGCTGCAGATCGGACGCCGTGGCGTCTGCGACAACCCGCCTACGAACACGTGCGGCAACTCAGGAGGGAATGCTGCAGCAAACAACAGCCAGACCTTGCTGAACGAACCTCCGAACGTGAGGGTCGATCCGAACCCTGACCCGGTGACTCATCAGACAGGTAGCATCTACGTCCCGGACGGGTACGGGAACCACCGTGTGGTCGTGTTCGACCGCAACGGTAAGTGGCTCCGGCACTGGGGCGGCGTGGTTGTGAACAGCGCCAATCCCAACGCGACGGCACACGACCGCGGGAGCTTCGCGTCCGGCGACGGTGGACACCCCCATTGCCTGGTCATTGGGAAGGACGGGTATCTGTACGTATGCGACCGCGCCAGCGATCGTATCCTCGTATACGAGAAGAACCCGACGAACTGCACGAGCCCTCCATCCGTCTGGGTCGCCGGCAATACCCCTGTTTGCCAGCCGGTCAAGATCATCACCGTGATCCCCGGCACGGGCGTGACCGCGGGTAAATCCGACGGAACAAACAAGAACGTACTCGGCACGGCTGGATCGGCTTGGGACCTCGACTTCTCCATCGACAAGGACCAGAGCTTCTTCTTCGAGGTCGACGGTGGCAACGAGATCGTCTGGACGTTCGACCACGACCTCGCGCTTGCCGATCAGAGCACCCCCTGCACATTGATGGAGTGCGGCACGTGGCCGCGCGCGATCCTCGCCGGCTTCGGCCGTTCTGGCCACATGGCAGGCGACTTCGTCTTCCTGCACTCGATCGCCCTGGATTCGAAGGGCAACTTGTTCACGGGTGAGACGATCAACGGCCGGCGCATCCAGAAGTTCGTGCCCAACGGCAACCTGGGGGACAAGAAGCTCGACGACTTCCGTCCGTCCGGGTATCCCGACGTCACCCTCAAGCACTACGACCCGAGATTCCCGGGTGGCAACGGGGAGAAGGACGACT
>VBKI01000057.1:10950-70984 GCA_005879535.1 Deltaproteobacteria bacterium
TAGCAAGTGCGCTCGCGCTGGCCGTTCCGGTCGCGATGGCCCTCGGAATCGTCGTGCTGTACGTACGGGCGGCGAACGCGCACGAGTTCAAGCTCGAGAGCTTGATGAACGCGTTCGTCAAGGTGGACGACCAGGAGCTGCACCTGGTCATCCGGCTGCCCTTGCACATCACCAGGACCGTCCGGTTTCCCGTCAAAGGTGCCGAGATCGATCTCGCCAACGCTGGGCCGGCCACCCAACGGGTGGCGGAAGCCGTGGGCCACGACGTCATGATCTGGGAGGACACGCGGCTGCTGGTTCCCAAGAGCGCCCTCGGCCGCCTCTCGCTGCCCTCGGATCGCTCTTTCGACAGTTATCAGGACGCGGTCGCGCACGTTGCGCAGCCGCCCGCCGCGGATGCGGGCATCTACGTGGATCAGGGATACGTGGACGCGCACGTCACGTACGCCATCCAGTCGCCGCACTCGCGGTTCACGATCCGGACCACGATCGCTCCGGAGCTGAAGGACTACTTGAAGCTCGCCGTCCGCTACCTGCCGCTCGGCGAGCAAGGGCGAGCGATGGTGATCACCAGCCGCTCCGGCGTGGTCCGCCTCAATCCGGCCTGGTACCAGGCCGCCAGCGGCTTCGTAGGGCTCGGGATCGGGCACATCCTGAGCGGATTCGATCACCTGCTCTTCCTGTTCTGCCTGATCATCCCCTTCCTCCGTTTCCGGCAGGTCGTCGGTATCGTCACGGCTTTCACCGTCGCGCACTCGTTCACGCTGCTCGGCTCGGCGTACGGGCTCGCCCCCACCGGCGACTGGTTCCCGCCCTTCGTCGAGACGGCGATCGCCGCGTCCATCGTCTACATGGCCCTGGAGAACATCGTCGGCGCTGATCTGAAGAGGCGCTGGCTGGTGACCGGGCTTTTCGGGCTCGTGCACGGCTTCGGCTTCTCCTACGGCCTGAAGGAAAATCTCCAGTTCGCCGGCACCCACCTGCTCGTCTCGCTGTTTTCGTTCAACGTCGGGATCGAGATCGGACAGGTCGCGGTGCTGGCCGTGATGCTGCCCGCGCTCGCGCTCCTCCGCCGGTACGTCCTTGCGGGGCGGATCGGAGTCATCATCCTCTCCGCGCTCATCGCGCACACGGGTTGGCACTGGATGATCGACCGTGGCGACATCCTCTGGAAGACGGAGTGGCCGCGGCTCGACGCGGCTTCATTCGCGATCCTCGCGCGCTGGGTTGCCGGGTTGCTCATTGCGGCTGCGGCCGTCCGGTTCATTGGGCGGCGCGCCGGTGCGTTCCTCTCGCGGAAGCCGGCCGCCCAGCGTCCGTCCTGATCTCGACCTCATCGTGGGTCATCTGCGCGGCGGCGACCGCCGAGCGCAACGTCGAGATTTTTGCGCACCTCTGGCGATCCGGGGGCGATCTCCAGCGCCTGCCGGAACTGCTCGATCGCCTCGTCCAGGCGCCCGCTGCGGGCGAGCAGGATCCCCAGGTTGTTGTGCGCCTCCAGGAAGTCCGGCTGCATCTCTACGGCGCGACGGAGATGGGACACGGCAGGGAGCACCTGCCCGCGCGCGACGAGCGCCATGGCCAGGTTGTAGTGGATCCCGGCGCGGCCGGGCTCGCTCTCCAGGGCCTTGCGGTACTGGAAGATCGCTTCATCGAGATCGCCGCGGGCTGCGAGCGCGAAGCCGAGGTTGTTGCGCGCCTCGGCATAACCAGGACTGAGCTCGATCGCCTGGCGATAGTGGACGATCGCCTCGTCGGACTGCCCGCGACGGGCGAGCGCCAGCGCGAGGTTGTTGTGGGCCTCCGGATAACCGGGTTTGAGCTTCAGGGCCGTGCGGGCGAGGCCTTCGGCCTCGTCGGCTGCATCGCGCGAGATCAGCAAGCCCGCGAGATTGTTGTAGGCCATCCAGCACGCCGGGTTGCCCCGGATGGTCGCGCGGTAGAGCGTCTCCGCGTCCGCGTACAGGTGGCTTTGCTTCCAGGTCAGCGCGGCGAGGATCGCGAGGACGGCCAGGGACACGCCCTGACCCGCGCGACGTCGCGGCATCGACGCGATTCCGGAAGCTGCTAGCGCGATGATGCCGATGCTCGCCAGGTACTGGAAGTGATCGGCGACGAACGAGAAGAGGAACGGGTAGACGTCGAAGAAGCCGAGGGCGGGAAACAGCGTACCAAGGAAGAAGAGCGCCGCGGCGAGCGCGCCGGGAAAGCGTTTGCGCCGCGCCCACAGTCCACCGACGGCTGCGACTGCCGCCGCAGGGTAGAGATATTGGGAGAGGGCCACCGCATCGACGTTCCAGCGCGGATAGATGAAGACGAGGTCGGCAGGCCACACGAGCTTGCCGAGATAGAACCAGGCGGCGCGGCCGGCGATCAGGCCCCGCTGCGCGGCGCTGAGATCGAATGCCGCGCCTTCGGCGCCCACCAGGCGCCGCTCCACCCAGATGGTGAACAGACCTGCCACCGCGCCGAGGGCGAAGAACGGGAGGAGCGGGACGACGTCGCGCCGCCACGACGGCCGTCCGCGGCGCCACCAGTGCACCAGCAGAAGCGCGGCGGGCAGCGTCGCCGTCACGGTCTTGCTGCAGAGGGCGAGCGCGAAGAGAAGCAGCGCCAGCAGCCATGTCCGAAGCTGCCGCCGCTCCTCGAAATGCAGCCAGGCCAGCGCCGCGCCCAGATAGAAGACGGCGGAGAGCGTGTTCTTCAGCTCGGTGATCCATGCCACCGATTCCACGTGCACCGGGTGCAGCGCGAAGATGGCGGCCGCGAGATACGCGCCGGGCACGGCGAGCTTGCGCAGGTTGAGCGCCACCAGCAGAGCCGCGCCGAAGTGCAGCAGCACGGTGACGAGGTGATAGCCGGTGGGATCGTTTCCCCACAGCCGCTGCTGCAGCCAGAACGCGCTGTGCACCAGCGGGTAGTGCTGTTGGGTGGCTCCGGGGTCGAACCAGATCCGCCACAGGCCTTGCCAGGAGCGCAGATCGCCGCGGGTCAGGTGGGCCGCGTCGTCCCAGAGGAAGCCGCCGCTCCAGGCTGGCCTGTAGACGAGGAGAATCGCTGCCAGCAGCGCGGCGAGGAACAGCCCGTCCCGTGGGCCGAAGGAACGGGCCGTTCCGCCGTCGACCACGGGCTACTTCTTCGACATCTTCGCGACGAAGTCGTCCTGCGCCTTCTTCATCTCCGCCGGGCTCATGTCCTTCACGTGCTGCGCCAGCACCCACTGGTTGCCCCAGCGGTCGTGCACTTCCGCGATGCGGTCGCCCCAGAACATGTCGCTTGGCGGCGTTGCCACCTTGAGACCGGCCCCCTTTGCCCGCTCGAACGCGCGGTCCACGCCCTCGGTGTAGATCCACAGCCTGATCTGCTTCGGCGTCTGCGGCATCTCGGGCATCGCGTCGTTGCAGAAGATTGCCGAATCTCCGACGCGAAGCTCGGCGTGCCAGATCTTCTTCCCGCTCGGATCCGGGGCGCGGAACCGCTCCTCGGCGCCGAACGCTTTCTTCCAGGTTTCGATCGCCTCCGCGCAACCATCGACGGTGAGCGCTGGGGTGACGCTGTGCAGCCCCTCGGGGATTGCCTTCGGCATGCTTCCACCTCCGGTGAGGCGGCGCATCCTACTCCAAGGCGTTGGGCTCCGGATCCGGATACGCGCGCAGCGAGCGGGCGATCAGGCCCATTCCGCCGGCGAGCAGCCCGAACATCAGAAGAGTGTTGAACAGGGTGGTCGGCGCCCACTGGATGGAGAGGCTCATCAGGACCGCAGCGAGGATGGTGAGCAGGCCACCGATGGAGAGGATCCAACCCAGCTTGCTCTTGCCGTCGAAGAACAGGACACCGATGCCGATCAGGAGCGGCAGCATCGTCAGGCCGAAGCCCGCCGTCCGGTTTCCTCCCCAGAGACCGAAGAAGGTGTACGAGGAAGTCACCTGCACCTGGTTCAGGATCAGGTAGCCGCCGAGCACCGTCAGGATCAGACCGACGAAGAACGTGCCGAAGCCGCCGGGCGTGCCACCGGCCCCACGGAGACGTCGACCGCGCACCAGCGCTTTCGCCTCTTCCAGCTCCGCGAGATCAGCCGCGCGCTTCTCGTCCGCCATCGCCATGGCGCCATCTTATCGTGGCGGCCGGGCTTGACTAATCCGCTGTGGAAGCGCGAGTTGGGGCGACGAAAGTCGGATGCAGGCCCACCGCAGGCCACAGCAAGGGGGAAAGCATGAAGCAGCTCAAGACGGGGCAGGACAAACGCGTCTCTCGCCGCTCCCTCCTGAAAGGCAGCGCCGCCGCGGCGGCGGGAGCGGCAACCCTGGGATTCCCGGCGATCGTCAAGGCCCAGGGGCCAATCGCCATGCGCTGGCAGAGCACCTGGCCGCAGAAGGACATCTTCCACGAGTACGCGCTCGACTACGCCAAGAAGGTCAACGACATGACCGGCGGCGACCTCAAGATCGAGGTGCTGCCGGCGGGCGCGGTGGTCCCCGCGTTCGGACTGCTGGACGCGGTGTCCAAGGGCACGCTCGACGGCGGACACGGCGTGCTCGTGTACCACTACGGCAAGCAGCAGGCGCTGGCGCTCTGGGGATCGAGTCCCGCGTTCGGCATGGACGCGAACATGCTGCTCGCCTGGCACAAGTACGGCGGCGGCAAGGAGCTGCTCCAGAAGCTCTACAATTCCATCAACGCGAACGTCGTCTCCTTCCCGTACGGCCCGATGCCCACGCAGCCGCTGGGCTGGTACAAGAAGCCGATCACCAAGCCCGACGACTTCAAGGGACTGAAATTCCGGACGGTGGGCATCTCCATCGACCTGTTCACGGGAATGGGCGCCGCGGTCAATGCGCTTCCGGGCTCGGAGATCGTGCCGGCTTTGGACCGCGGCCTGATCGAGGCGGCCGAGTTCAACAACGCGACCTCCGACCGCATCCTCGGTTTCCCCGACGTCTCCAAGACCTGCATGCTGCAGAGCTATCACCAGAGCGCGGAGCAGTTCGAGATCCTCTTCAACAAGGGGAAATTCGACGCGCTGCCGGACAAGATGAAGGCGATCATCGCGAACGCGGTGGAGGCCGCGTCGGCGGACATGTCCTGGAAGGCCATCGACCGCTACTCCAAGGACTACGTCGAGCTGCAGACCAAGGACAAGGTCAAGTTCTTCCGGACCCCGGACTCAGTCCTGCAGAAGCAGCTCGAGGTGTTCGACACCGTCCAGGAGAAGAAGTCGGCCGAGAACCCGATCTTCAAGGAGATCGTCGAATCCCAGCGCAAGTTCGCCGAGCGCGCCGTGAAGTGGGACCTGGACACGAACGTTCCACGGCGCATGGCCTACAACCACTACTTCGGAAAGGCGCCGAAGGCCGCGACCCCCGCCGGGAAGAAGACCTAGCGCTCCGTGACCTCGGCCCGCAAAGCCAGCCACCCGGTCCCCGCCGGGTGGCTGCGATCTTCTGACCGCAGATGAGCGCCCAGGCCGTGATCCGCGCGGTCGACCGCGTCAGCTATTTCTCCGGCAAGGCCTTCGCCTGGCTGATCGTCGCGCTCACCTTCGTGGTCTCGGTCGAAGTGTTCAAGCGATACATCCTCAACGCGCCCACAGCGTGGATCTTCGACTTCACCAACATGCTGTACGGCACGCTGTTCATGATGTGCGGCGCCTACACCCTGGCCCAGGGCGGGCACGTGCGCGCGGATTTCGTCTACACGTATCTGCGGCCCCGGACGCAGGCGGCGCTCGACCTGGCCCTGTACTTCCTCTTCTTCATTCCGGGGATCCTCGGACTGATCTACGCGGGTTACGACTACGCGGCGCTGTCCTGGCGGATCGGGGAACATTCGACCGTCACGGCCGAGGGCCCGCCGGTCTACCACTTCAAAACGGTAATCCCGATCGCGGGCGCCCTGGTCATGCTGCAAGGGTTGGCGGAGATCGTCCGGTGCTTCGAGTGCCTGCGGACGGGGGCGTGGCCTTCCCGGCTCTCCGACGTCGAGGAGATCGACGTGATCGACACGCAGCTGTCGAAGAGCGAGTACGTGGACGAGGAGTCGCGCCGCGTCGCCATGGACTCGGCGAAAGCGATCGACGAGGCCGCGCGCCACCGCACCGTAGGGAAGGCGCCGTGAGCAGCCCGGCGCTGGGCCTCACCATGCTGGGCCTCATCGTGATCGCGATCATGATGGGCTTTCCGACCGCCTTCACGCTGATGGGCCTGGGGATGATCTTCGGCTACATCGCGTTCCTCGCCCCCGGGTTGCCCTGGTACGACAACCGGATCTTCGATCTGATCGTGCAGCGGACCTATGGGGTGATGACGAACGACACCCTGCTCTCGGTCCCGCTGTTCGTCTTCATGGGCTACATCATGGAAAGGGCCGCGCTGGTGGACAAGATGTTCCACAGCGTGCAGCTCGCGTTCCGGCGGATCCCCGCTTCGCTGGCGGTCACCACGCTCCTGGTCTGCGCCTTCTGGGGCATCGCCTCGGGCATCGTCGGCGCCGTCGTGGTCCTGATGGGAGTGATCTCGCTGCGCCCGATGCTGCGCGCAGGCTACGACATCAAGCTCGCTTCGGGAGTGATCACGGCGGGCGGGACGCTCGGCATCCTCATTCCGCCCTCGGTGATGCTGATCGTCTACGCGGCGGTGGCCGGACAGTCCATCGTCAAGCTGTACGCGGCGGCCATGCTGCCCGGTTTCTTCCTCACCTTCCTGTACCTCGTGTACGTTCTCGGCTGGGCTGTCATCAATCCGAAGATCGCGCCCAAATTGCCGCCCGACCAGTACAAGATCGCCGTGCCGGAGTATCTCCGCCGGCTGGAGCGCGGCCCGTCGCGCCGCGTGGTTCCCGGCCTGATCGCGGCGGTGTTCCGTCCGAGCCTGGTGGACGGCGCCGTCCGGTCCGAGGGAAAGCCTGCCTCGTACGGGCTCATCTGGAAGAACGTGCTGGCGGTGCTGGTCCCGCTCGTCCTGGCTCTCGGCACGTTCGCGGCCGGGTGGTGGTACGTGGTCATCCACAACGCCCCGCAGGAAGGTGTGGCGCGGCCTGCCGCCGTCGCCGCAGCGACGCGCAATCCTCCGGCCAATCCCGTGGGCCCCCCCGCCGACGAGCAGCTAGAGGAATTGGGCTCGGCGGCGCCAGCGGAAGCGGCCTCCTCTGCCACCCAGGACGGTCCGCCCGAGGAGATGACTTCCCTGGCCGAACCCGCCCCGACGAAGGGCGGCAGCCACGTTCCCGAGCATTTCTACCAGTGGCTCTGGGGACTGGCGGCGCTGACGGCGCTGCTGCTCGCAATCTACTACTGGCGCATGGACGGCGAGCAGCTCGAGATCCTGAAGGAGCTGATCGCGTCGGTGGTCCCCCTCGGAGTGCTGACGTTCGTGGTGCTGTCAGTGATCCTGTTCGGGATCACCACCGCGACGGAGTCGGCGGCGATCGGCGCGCTCGGCGCCCTGTACCTGGCCGTGATGGCCCGGTACCCGCGCCAGGTGGGATGGTGGACGCTCGTCGGGGCCGTCTTCGGCGGCGGGCTCGCCGTCTTGCGGGGCGCGTGGGACAGATCCGACTTCCTCGATCATTTCATCACCATCCTGGTCTCGGCATTCATCGGAGCGACGTTCGTCGGCACCGTCGTGCCGGGTCTCAGCAATCTGCGCAGGTCGCCGGAGCTCCGCGAGAACCTCAAGCAGGCCACCTTCCTCACCGCGAAGACGACGGCGATGGTTTGCTGGCTCTTCGTCGGCTCGGCGCTGTTCTCCGCCGTCTTCGCGCTGCACGGCGGCCAATCGCTGATCGAGCGTTGGGTGCTGGGGATGAACCTGTCGCCGGTCGGGTTCCTGGTCATCGCCCAGCTGATCATCTTCCTTCTCGGCTGGCCGCTCGAATGGACGGAGATCATCGTGATCTTCTGCCCGATCTTCATCCCGCTTCTGACCCACTTCCAGATCGATCCGATTCTCTTCGGCACCATGGTCGCCGTGAACCTGCAGGCGGCGTTCCTTTCTCCCCCCGTTGCGATGTCCGCGTTCTACCTGAAAGGGGTCGCGCCAAAGCACGTCACGCTGAACCAGATCTTCGCCGGGATGATGCCGTACATGGTGATCGTCCTCATCTGCCTGGTGTTCATGTACGTCTGGCCGGGGATGACGCTCTGGCTTCCGGAATTCCTGTACGGCGGCTGAGCACTCGCCCGTCAGAAACCTGCGAGGAGCGCATCGAGACGCCAGCGCGCCTGCACGAGCTCATCGTGCGAGAGCTCCTGATACATGTAGTACAGCTGCAGCACCTCGTGGGCTCGCTTCCGCAATGCCTTCGATGGACGCAGCGGGTTGCGCTTGCGCGGCGCGGGCAGCATCGCGGCGAGGATCGCCGACTCTTCGGGCAGCAGCTGCGAGGCCGGCTTCTCGAACCAGACCCGCGCAGCGGCGTCTGCGCCGTAGATGCCGTCTCCCCATTCGGCGATGTTCAAGTACAGCTCGAGCACACGCAGCTTCCCCAGATTCTCCAGGCGGCGCGCCAGGATCACCTCCCGGACCTTCCTCCACAACGTCCGTTCCTCGCCGAGCCAGAGATTTTTCGCCAGCTGCTGGGTGATGGTCGACGCGCCGCGGTGGAAGTGGCCGTCCTCGACGGCGGTCGTCAGCGCGATCTTCGTCTGCTCGACGTCGATCCCGTCGTGCTCGAAAAAGCGGGCATCCTCGCTGTGAACTACGGCGAGCTGCAGCCAGGGGGAGATCCGGGTGAGCGGCACCCAATGCTGGTTGCGCCGCGCCGCGCGGCCCTGTTCGCGGGCCTCCTCCGCGCGTGCCTCGATCAGGGCGGTGGTCGAAGGGTTCCCGCGCCGGAAAGGCGCGGCAGACGGAAGCGTGGTCCAGAGGGAACCAGCTCCTGCCAGCAGGCAAAAGAAGATGACGGCCGCCGTGCTGCCCGCAGGCCGTAGTGCCGATGCTTCGAACGCCATCGCATCGAGTATAAACGCGACCCCTTGGCTGCCTCCTTTTCATTTCGACGCCTCGCCGGCGTTTTGCGGGACAACCGGAATTTCCGCACACTGTACGCAGCGAACGCGGTGTCCCAGCTGGGCGACTGGTTCAACGTGGTGGCGCTGTTCTCGTTGCTCCTGGAGTTGACCGGAAAAGGCGAGGCGGTCGCTTTCGCGCTCCTGACCCGGTTCGTGCCGATGTTCCTGGCGGGTCCGGCCGCGGGAATCGTGGCGGATCGGCTCTCCAGGCGCGCAATCATGATCGTGAGCGACGTTCTGCGCGCGGGTCTCGTGCTCTGCCTGCTGTTCATCCGCCGTCCTGACCAAGCCTGGATCGCCTACGGGGTGGTCACCGCTCATTCGCTGGTGAGCGCTTTCTTCGAGCCTGCCCAGCAGGCGATGTTGCCGAACCTCGTCAGCGAGGCCGACTATCCGCTTGCGGCCACCCTGGAGAACTCGCTCTGGGCCGCGACGCTGGCCGTCGGCTCCGCCCTCGGCGGCGTCGCCCTCGCCGTGGTCGGGCGGGACCTGGCGTTCGCGGCCGACGCGGCCAGCTTTCTCGTCTCGGCCGCCCTGATCGCGCGGCTGCCCTCCGGATATGCGAACCGCGCCGATCGGCAGGCGATGGAGATGGTGGAGGAGGCGCGGGCGCCTGGCTCGCAGATCGAGAACCTTCTCGGCGTTCGCGATCTGCGGGAAGGAGTCGCCTACGTCCGCTCGCACCGGCGCGTCCGCGCGCTGCTCGCGGTGAAGGCCAGCTTCGGGCTCACGCTCGGCGGCGTTCTCGTGTTGCTCGCCTGGTTCGGCGAGAAGGTGTTCGCGCAGGGAAACGGCGCGGGGATCGCGATCCTGTGGACGGCGCGCGGCGTAGGGAGCTTCGCCGGGCCTTTCGCGGCGTTCCGGATCTCCGGCACTGACGAGCGAGGCCTTCGGCGCGGCATCTCCGGCGCGTTCGCGCTGCTGGCGATCTGCTACGTCGGGTTCGCGCTCAGTTCCGCGATCGGGTACGCCGCGATCGCCCTCGCGGTCGCGAACGCCGGAGGGAGCATCCTCTGGACCAGCGGCTCGACGCTCCTGCAGCGCATCGTCCCGGATGCGGTGCGGGGACGGGTCGCCGCAGCGGAGATCGGCGGATTCATGCTGGCGCTGTCCGCCAGCACGCTCGCGACCGGACTGCTGCTCGACCGCGACGTTTCGCCGCGCGCCCTGATGGCGGGCTGCGGCCTGATCGCGCTCGTTCCGCTCGCGTACTGGGGCTTCGCGCAGAGGGCGTTCGAGGTGACAGGGCAGGGCGCAAGAGGGTAAAGAGACGCTCCCCATGGCCGACCTTCCCCAGGCTGGAGCGACCAGCTCGATCGAGGATCAGATCCGCCTCCGCGAGCAGAAGGCGCAGATGTTGCGGGAGAAGGGAGCGCATCCGTACGGAAACGGCGTTTCCGTTCCGCACACGACCGAGTTCGTGCGCGTCCGACACGCCGATGACGATGCCGGACGGCTGGAGCAGGACCAGAGCGAGCCGTACGGCGTGGCGGGGCGGGTCGTGGCTTTGCGCACCATGGGGAAAGCGAGCTTCCTCAGCCTGCGCGACCGGACCGGAGACCTGCAGATCTTCGTCAAGAAGGACAAGGTCGGCGACCCGGCGTACGAGCTGCTGAAGCTCACCGATCTGGGCGACATCGTCTTCGCGCGCGGTCGCGCCATGCGGACGAAGACCGGCGAGCTCTCGATCGAGGCGGCGGAATATCGCGTCCTCACCAAGGCGCTGCGTCCGCCGCCGGAGAAGTGGCACGGGCTGACCGATCACGAGACGCGCTACCGGCAGCGCTACGTCGACCTGGCCGCGAGCCTTCAGGTGCGCGAGATCTTCCGGCGGCGGACGAGGCTGATCGCCGGCTTGCGGCAGTTCCTCGACGAGCGCGACTTCATCGAGGTGGAGACGCCGGTGCTGCACAAGCCAGAGGAGGCGGGGGGAGCGACGGCGAAGCCGTTCGAAACGCACCACAACGCGCTGGACCTCGATCTGAAATTGCGGATCGCGCTCGAGCTGCACCTGAAGCGGCTGGTCGTCGGCGGCCTGGAACGGGTCTACGAGATCGGCCGCGTGTTCCGGAACGAGGGGATCGATCGCAGGCACAATCCCGAGTTCACCATGCTCGAGTTCTACCAGGCGTACGCGACGTACGAAGACCTGATGGTGTTGACCGAGCAGATGATCGCGCGGCTCGCCACCGAGGTCACCGGCGCGGACGAGGTGACGTTCCAGGGGACGAAGATCAAGCTCGAGCCGCCCTGGCCGCGCATCTCGATGCTGGGCGAGGTGGCGAAGATCTATCGCGCCGGCGGCACCGAGTCCGAGCAGCTGGACGCGCTGGCGAGGCTTTCCCCGGACCAGTGGCTGGGCCGCGTCGAGGACCGGGAGATGAGGGAGAAATTCGCCAAGGCGCCGTCGGCGGGGGAAAAGATCGCCTGGGCGTTCGAAGCGTTGGTGGAACCCATGCTGCCGAAGGGCCGGGCCTGTTTCGTGGTGGACTTTCCGCTGGAGATCTCGCCGCTGGCGCGCAAGCGGGACTCCGAGCCGCGGCTCGTAGACAGGTTCGAGGCGTTTGCCGGCGGGATGGAGATCGCCAATGCCTTTTCCGAATTGAACGACCCGCGCGACCAGGAAGAGCGCTTTCGCGCCCAGGTGGAAGCGGCGACCCGTGGCGACGAGGAGACGATGCCCTGGGACCGCGACTACGTCCGCGCGTTGGAGCACGGGATGCCGCCCACCGCCGGAGAAGGAGTGGGCATCGACCGGCTGGCAATGCTCTTCACCGACTCTCCCAGCATCCGCGACGTCGTCCTCTTCCCCCTGCTCAAGCCTGAGGAGAACAGTTGAACATCCGCTGGCGGCCGGGCCCGCGCGCGGACGAGCGCGGCGCGGCCAGGGCGGGCGCGCGCGCTTCGCTCGTCTCTCTCGCTGCGTTGATGCTGTTTCTGATCGGTGCGGCGATGCAGTACTCGCTGGCGCTCTGGCTCGGTTCGGCGTCGACGCTGTCGCGCGACGCCGTGACCGCCATCTCGTTTGGCGCGGAAGGGCTCTGGTTCCTGCTTTCCGGCTTCGCCCTCAGCTTTCTCGGGCGCGGGTATCGGCCGGTGGAGAACGTGGTCGCCTCGTCGCTGTTCGGAGTCGCGACCTTCTTCCTGTTGCGTACGCTCAAGCCGCCTTCGTTCTCGTACGACCGGTTCTTCGCCAGCGGTGGGGAGCTGGTGGTGTGGGCGCTCTGCGCAGCCGCGGCGTCGTGGCTGCTGGCGATGTGGGGCGCGTCGTTCGGGATGCTGATCGGCGCGAACGGACACGTCGACCCGCGCCTCGGCTACGAATGGGGCATCGCCCGCACGCATCTGAGGTTGAACCGCCGCACCGCATTCACGCTGGCGTTGCTTGCGGTCCTTCCGCCGGGGCTGTTCTACGCGCTCGGGATCGGCGCGTCGCTGCGCGATCCGCATCAGCGGGTCCTGATCCATCCGATGCACATCCTCTTCACGGTCGCGGTGGTTCTCGCCTCGCTGACCGCCGTGGGCAGGTGGATCCACCACCGCGCGCAGCTGGCGAGGCTACAGCCTGGGCAGCGGCGCAAGCGTCCCGCGACCGTGGTGATGACGGGAATCTCCGTGGCCGGCGTCGCCGTCGGCGTCTGGGCGCTGACCGTGGTGCTCTCGGTGATGAGCGGATTCGAGTCGGATCTCAAGCGCAAGATCCTCGGCACCAATTCGCACGCGCTGCTGCTGAAGTATTCGGCGGACTTCTCGGAGTGGCGATCGGTGATGCCGAAGGTGTCCGCCGTTCCCGGCATCGTCGGGGTCTCGCCGTTCATCCTCAACGAGGTGATCCTCTCGCACGGACAGACCGTCACCGGCGCGGAGCTGAAAGGCATCGACGCGGGGACCGCGGGCTCGGTGAGCGAGCTGCCGCGGCAGGTGATCGCCGGCGAGCTGGGTTGGCTCTCCAAGCCGCAGGACATTCCCGGAAGCGAACGGGTGGTGGAGCCGCGCGGCGAGGCCGCGAAGCAGCTCGGGGGACCCGAGTACGAGCAGTACCTGGAGGACACGCTCAAGCGGCGCCAGGCGCATCCCGAGGAGGCGCCAAAGCTCGATCCGGAGGCGCTGCGCAACCTCGCGGGCATCTGCATCGGCAAGGAGATGTCGCACCAGCTCCGCGCCTGGGTGGGCGACGTGGTCAACGTGCTCACGCCGCTCGGCGAGATGACGCCGACCGGGCCGGTGCCGCGCAGCCGTCCCTTCCGGGTGGCGTGCATCCTCTACTCGGGGATGTACGAATACGACTCGAAGTTCGTCTACATCGGCATCCCCGAGGCGCAGAAGTTCTTCCGCATGGGCGACAACGTCGTCGGGCTCGAGCTGAAGTTCGCCGACGTCGATGCCGCTCGCGCGCTCGGGCGCCGCGTGGTGGCGGCCCTCGGCGGATTTCCCTACCGCACCAAGGACTGGGCGGAGCTGAACCGCAACCTCTTCTCCGCGCTGAAGCTGGAGAAGCTGGCGATGGCCATCATCCTCACCTTCATCGTCCTGGTCGCGTGCTTCAACATCCTCAGCACGCTGATCATGCTGGTGCTGGAGAAGACCAAGGAGATCTCCATCCTCAAGTCGATGGGCGCGCGCGATGCGAGCGTCATGAAGATCTTCGTGGTCGAGGGGCTGACCATCGGCGCCATCGGCACGGCGATGGGTCTTCTGTTGGGGCTCGCTTCCTGCTCGTTCATCGAAAAGTTCGGGCTCCAGCTCGACCCCGACGTCTATTACATCTCGAATCTGCCAGTGAACGTGGACGGCGGGCAGTTCGTGATGGTGGCCGCGATCTCGCTCGCGCTCAGCTATCTGGCGACGCTCTATCCCGCGACCAAGGCCAGCCGACTCTCGCCGGTGGACGGGCTGCGGGAGGAATGACTTGGCTCCCCTCGTCGAAGCGCGGCAGGTGCACAAGTCGTACTGGCTCGGGGAGAAGGAGATCCATGTCCTGCGCGGCGCCAGCTTCTCGCTCGAGGGCGGCGAGATGGCCTCGCTGGTGGGACCGAGCGGAGTGGGCAAGAGCACCTTCCTGCACGTCATCGGCACGCTCGATCCGCCCACCGGCGGAGAGGTGCTGTTCGACGGGCGCGACGCCTTTGCCATGACCGAAGAGGAACTGGCGGCGTTCCGGAATCGCAGCGTCGGATTCGTCTTCCAGTTCCACTACCTCCTGCCCGAATTCACCGCGCTGCAGAACGCGTCGATGCCCGGAATGATCAATCGGCTGTCGCGGGAGCAGGCGGAGACGCAGGCGGAGGAGATGCTCGAGATCGTGGGGCTCGGCCACCGGCTCGACCACAAGCCGGGCGAGCTTTCGGGCGGCGAGCAGCAGCGGGTTGCGCTCGCCCGGGCGTTGGTCCTGAAGCCACGGCTGCTGCTGGCCGACGAGCCGACCGGTAACCTCGACGAGGCCACCGGAGAAGGCATCCACCACCTCCTGGTCGAACTGAACCAGCGTCTGGGAATCGCGGCGATCGTCGTGACGCACAATCCCCGGCTGGCCGAGCGGATGCCACGACGGCTGCGGCTGTCCGAGGGCCTGGTTGCGGATGCTTAACCAGCGTTCCGTTCGCATCTTCGGCGCGGGAGGGAACAGCTCAGGAGATTTTCACGATGCGAAACACGATGTGGGTCGCGGCGGTCGCGCTCAGCTTCGGCTGCGCGATGTTCGGCGGCGGCTCGGACAACGCCAAGAAGTCGGAGACGCGGACGCAGCAGGACCAGGCGCACCAGTCCCTCCAGGCGGCGGCCGACGCGCAGAAGAAGGCGTCCGACGAGCAGGCGAAGGCCGAGCAGGCGCAGCAGAACGTGACGAAGAAGCAGAAGGAGCTCGCGGATGCGCAGGCTCAGCTGCGCAGCCAGACGGCCAAGGCGGAGCAGGCGCAGCGCGATGCGCAGCAGGCGACGAAGACGGCGCAGTCGGAGGCCAGCCAGCAGCAGACGCAGGCGATGCAGACGCAGCGCACCGAGTCGCAGCAGACGCAGAGCTCCATGCAGAAGAACCAGCAGACGTGGACGCAGGAGCAGAGCGCGCGCGGTACGGTGGTGCAGGCGGGCAGCGATCAGCTGCAGATCCGGACGCAGGACAAGGATCTCCTACAGCTCCAGATCACCGACACCACGGCGGTGACGCTGAACGGCCAGACCTCGTCCGTCTCGCAGCTGCAGCCGGGCAGCGACGTCCGCGCTAGCTACCAGATGATCGATGGCAAGGCGAAGGCGCTGAAGATCGACGCTACCTCGAAGAGCTCGAGCTCGCAGGACCAGCCGAAGTAGCGGACAGCTCGTCCTTGATCACCGCGCCACCCTTCATCACGAAGGGCACGCGCTCGAGGACGCGCACGTCCTTCAAGGGATCGCCCGGCACCGCAATCAGGTCGGCGTAACGGCCGGCCTGGACGGTGCCGACGTCTTTCTGCCGATCGAGCAGCTCCGCGGCCCAGGCGGTGGCGGCGAGGATGGCGCGCGCCGGGGAGAGACCGAGGCGCACCATCCAGGCGAACTGCTTCGCGTTGTCGCCGTGCGGGTAGATGCCGGCGTCGGTCCCGAAGGCGACGCGGACTCCTGCCCTGACCGCCTTCGCCCAGTTGTCGCGCTGGATCTGGCCGATGGCGCGTTCCTTGTCGACGTACTCCCGCGGGATGCGCAAGTCCTCGGCGTGAGCGAGGATGTAGTCGTCGTTGTAGACGTCGCCGACCAGGAAGGTGCCGCGCTCCTTCATCAGGCGGATGCCTTCGTCGTCGATCAGGGTGCCGTGCTCGATGGAGTCGATGCCGGCGCGTGTGGCGTCCTTGATGCTCTGGGTGCCATGGGCGTGCGCCGCGATGCGACGGCCGGCCTTGTGCGCTTCCTCCACTGCGACCCGCAGCTCCTCGTACGTGAATTGTGGGGCTCCGGGAGTGTCGCCGCGGGAGAACACGCCGCCGCTGGCCGCGACCTTGATCACGTCGACGCCGTGCTGGACATGGGCGCGGATGACATGACGGAGCTGATCGGCGCCGTCGGCGACGTGGAAGTCGCGCTCGAGCGGGTAGAGGTCGACGCGCACGTTGGGAGGATAGTGGTTCAGATCGCAGTGACCTCCCGTGATGCTGATGCAGGGGCCGCTGGCCACGATGCGTGGCCCCGGGAAGTAGCCTTCGTTGATCAGGTCGCGAAGGTCGGCGGCAAGGAACGGCTCGGAGCCGACGTCGCGCACGGTGGTGAAGCCTGCTTCCAGCGTGCGCCTGGCGTGGACCACCGCCGTCATCGCGGGCGCGAGCGGCGAGGTCTTGAAGGTCCAGATGTCCTCGAAGTGGTCCGCGCGCGACTCGAGGTGCACGTGGCAGTCGATCAAGCCCGGCAGCACCGTCGCGTTGGAAAGATCGATGACGCGCGCCCCCGGCGGGATGGAGACGTTCGTCGCGGCAATGCGGTCGTTCTCGATCTTCAGCGCGACGTTCTGTTTGTACGACTCGGAGAGACCGTCGAAGAGCCGTCCCGCCTTCACGTAGACCACGCGAGGCGCGGCGGCGAGCAGCAGCGCGAGCAGGATCATGCGTTGAAGACTAGCAGTTCATCGACCCGCCCGCGGCACTCCGCTTTCGAATTGATGAACCGCGGCGCCCGGACCAGGCGCTGCTCGAAACCGCGATAGAGCTCCCGCACCCGATCGGTGGCGGAATTGGAGAGCAGGAATCGGACTCCCCGCCGGTTCAAGGCGATGCAGGCGCGCGCGAGGCGCTTCTGATCGTCCCAGGTGAAGCCGTCGGCCGTGTAACTGGCGAAGCTGGAGGTGGCGGAGACGGGATCGTACGGCGGATCGAGGTAGACGAAATCGCCGGGCGCGGCCTTGAGGATCGCATCCTCGAACGGCGCGTGGAGGAGGTCCGTCCGCGCCAGCACGCTGCTGGCGGCGAGCAGCGCCCCCGGGTCGTAGAAGCGCGGATTCGTGTAGCGTCCGATGGGGACGTTGAAGCGCCCGGCGCGGTTCACGCGCCAGAGGCCGTTGAAGCATGTCTTGTTCAGGTAGATGAACCGGGCGGCGCGCTCGGCGGAAGAGAGGTGGAGCGGATCGAGGGCGCGGACGCCCTGGTAATGCTGCCGTTCGTAGACGTGCCGCGCGAGCGCTGCGAGGACGGCGTGGACGTCGTCGCGGACCTGGCGGTAACAGTGGACGAGCTCGGCGTTGTTGTCGCTGAGGACGGCGCGGCGGGGTACGACGGCGAAAAAGAGGGCGCCGCCGCCGACGAACGGCTCGTGATATCGGCGGATGCGCGGGGGGACGTGGCGGAGCAGCTCGGGGAGGAGCGAGGTCTTGCCGCCGACCCATTTGAGGAACGGTGCCGCCCTGACGCCGTCCTCGGGAAACGAGGTGCGCAGAGCTGATTCCGGGCGGCGGAGCTGCACGACGGGCATGCGGGCGTGGGTAGCATGGGCGGATTTGGGCGCAAGAAAACGTGTTTTGAGATGGCAAAGTTGACAGCCGCGAGGCCCGCACGCCACAAAATGGAGCGAAGGCCAGCTATGAGAAGCCTCACCTGCGCGGCGGCCCGCGATTCCTCGCGAGACGGGGCGCCCGGGCCTGCACCTTCTCGCGGGCGCCCTGACACGCGCGCAATTTATCGATCTACGGCCGCATCGTACGCCTCGCTGCTCCTACTTATCGCGGCTGATCCTCCAGATGACACCGGTCTGCGGGATCTGGACGAGCGGGCCGTTGTATCGGCAGGCCGGGTCCGAGGGCACGCAGTTTTCCGGCGCGCTACGGAACCCCGAGCGAGGATCGCTCTGGCCGAAGTCGCGCACCGCGCCGTAATCGACGAGGTAGAGCGCGCCGTCGGGGCCGAACATCGCCGTGTTCGGCCGGTTGATCCCGCGCAGCGCGGGCGTCTCGACGAACGCCTGATCGTAGTCCCCCCTGCAGCGCGGCGTGCCGTCCGGGTCGTGGAACTGATCCGACTGCTTGCAGTTGAACGCGAACCTCGACTGCTCGAGATGGAAGGGCTCACCGGGCCGGCTGAAGTTCACCACCTCGATGTCGTGTCCCGCCGCGGGTTCACCGTTCTCCTTCGAGAACCCGAAATCGCCCTCCCGGGAGACCAGCGAGGCTCCCTTTCGGACGACGCCGAACACGAAGGAGTCGGGGGCGAAGTCGAGGCCGACGGCCGCGACGTCGACGGGCTCGAGCGCCAGGGGAGCCGTGATCGGCTGCGGTGGGTGCGCGAGGATGGGTTGCACGGGGACATCGCCGGCCGGGGTGTGCGCCGTGACGAGCGAACTGCACGCAGGGAACGGCGGATTCGGCGGCTGGCAGAGGTCATCGCCCGGCCCGCCCACCGGGTTGAACACCGCTGAGGTGGAGGCCAGGAAGCCGAACCGGTCCGGCCAGCCGTGATAGTCCGGGCTGCCGTCGGCGTTCTGCTGGGCGAGCTGGAGCCGATCCGGCGAGTTGTTCGTCGGGCGCGCGCCGCGCTCGTCCTCGCCGTTCTCGCTGGCGAAGAGCCCGCCCTTGAGCGCGTGATCATTGGGCGCGAAGCGGATGCCGTACGGGTTGCGATAGCCCCACGAGAAGGGCTCGATCGTGTCCTGCGGCTTCTTGGAGTGGAGCTTCGCTCTGAGAATCGCCCCGTCGCACATGCCGGCGCTCGTGGCGCTGTCGAACGCCTTCACGGTCGCACCGGGTCGTTGGACGCCGTGGGGTGAATAGCCGCTGGTGCGAACTCCACCGGGCGAGGGGAAAGTATGCTCGCTCAGCACGATGTCCTGACACGGAATGTCCTGCTGGTTGGCACCACCACCGTTGTCGAGGCCTACCACGCCGGAGTTGGTCGTCGAGCCCTGTGACCAGTAGATCCAGCCGTCCTTGAACTCGAGTTGCTCGGCGGGATGGTCACCGGTGGGCAGACCGACGATCCACGGGGTGACCGTGTTCGCCTTGAGGTCGACGGTGACGATCCGCGAGCTGTTGTTGTTACCGGACGTGCGGATGCTCTGGTTGGAGTCGGTCGCGAACAGGCTGCCGCCCTGCGCCTGGTTCTCGAAGGCGATATCGATCGCGGGACCGTCGGCTTGAAAGCCGTTCCCCGGCCCCGTGGGTTTTGCGAACGGTCCGGAGTTGAAGGTGCCATCCTTGTTCAGCACCAGGATGTCCGGGGTGAACGGATTGGTCGGCGAGAATGGCCCTCCATAGGCCGGGTCCGTACGGTCGTTGCAGCGGCTGGGCAAGCCGTGTCCCGACTCCAGCACCAGCACCTTGAAGTCGTTCTTGTTACCGGTGAATGCGATGCCGGTCGGGAAGTTCAGGTCGATCTTGCTGAAGCGCTCGACCTTGTAGCCTTTGGCCACGACGATGTCTTCGCCGTTGCCGGGATTGTAGTTGACCGTGTTTCCCGTACAGCCGGTGGTGTTGTTGGTTCTCATCTGGGCTTGCGCGGTGGCAGGTAGGAGCGTCGCGATCGAAACGAGCGCGACCAGCATGAACAGCGTCGCTCGGATTGGGTGATTCATTGATCTTCCCTCTCTCCAACCGTCAACAGGTTCCTGGGGCGCGCGGATTTGCGGATACGGTTCTGGCGTGCTGCTGCATCCGATGCGAAACCAACGTGACTGCAACTTGCGCGCATGGAACCGTGGTGCAGGCGCTCCCCGCGCACCTTCTGCGCGCGCACCCGACGGAGGTCAAGTCCGAGCGCGGCGCAACGGTGAGCCGTTGTGCCGGTCTGCTTGCGCGTCCTGTTGAAGAAGGATGGTCCCAGGGAGCGACGACTCGACTGACTGACTCGGGGCTCGATGGCTTCTCTGCTCGCCCCTTTGGCAGCTTGCGGGATCGAATGTCCGCGATGCCGCGACGATCGAGAACCGCGCGCGGCATACTCGCCAAAGCGGGCCGGATCCGCTGCTCGTCAATATTACCGGAGAATAATTCTCGCGCGAGCGGTCCCCTCCCATGCTCCCGCCACAACCTCACTTTGCGCCTGCCTGGCCCTTCAGCACCTTGCCCAGCGGGCTTCGCCTTCGCGTCGGCGTGTGTCTCGAAGCGATCACTGAGCTCGAAGGTCATCGCCGAGAACCAGCTCTCCATCGCGGCCGTTGTCGTGGGCGTTGCCGTGACTGCAGGTGATCCCGTGCGAAGGAACAGTCGTCGGGAGCAGGGACGCCGCGCGCGCCTTCTCGCGCGGCTTCGCGGCGGATGCGGAGAAGTCACATCGTAGCGGGGGGCTGACATGAAATCGGCGCGTGCGCGCAGCATGACAATGTCTGATCTTTCAAGATGCCGCGTGAACGAGCGCGTGATGCCCCTCGTGCGGCACCTCGATTGAGCGGACATCGGTAGCGCGCCCGCGGCGCGGACATCGCTGCTCGCGGCGCGTGGCCGAATCCGCTGATGCGAAGGTCGGGTGCGAGTGACGATTCGCGACGGTGTTGCGCGCCACTTTTCGCCTTGCCGCGGCCCGGACCTTTCCCGTTGTCGCTCCAGAGGAATTCGGTTAGGGTCCGCGCCCTCGCACCATGCGGACGGTCCTTCTTTTCGCTACCCTGACTCTCGCGGCAGCGGCGGCCCGCGCACAGCAGCGTCCGCCGGCGCGGCCGCCGAGTCAGGGTGCGACGCCCGGACAGCCCGCGACGGCGGGAGAGAAAAGAGGTCCGGCAGCCGGCGAGGCGGGAACGCCGGCGACGCCCGGCGCACCGGAGCAAAAGGTCGGAGAAGCGCCGACGATCCCGACGGGGCAGACGGCGGCGGAGGCCGCCGCGGCAGTTCCCGAAACGGGGACGATCGCGCGAATCAACGTGCAGGGGAACCGCCGGGTCGAGACCGACGCGATCCGCGCCGCCATGCCGATGAAGCCCGGCGACAGCTACGACAGGGAAAAGCTGAAGAGCGCCCTGCTCGCAGTCTGGAAGATGGGCTACTTCAACGACGTCAAGCTCGACGTCAGCGCCGCCAAGCCGCCGCTCACCGGGTACACGCTCACCGTGCTCGTCAGCGAGAAGCCGGCGGTGCGCGAGATCAAGCTGCAGGGCAACGAAGAGCTCTCCAAGGACGATTTCAAGGATACCATCGAGGTCAAGCCGTTCCAGATCCTCGATCAGCAGGCGGTGCGGAAGTCGGCGAGGAAGATGCAGGAGAAGTACGTGGAGAAAGGCTTCTTCCTCGCCGAAGTGACGCCGAAGATCGTGCCGCTGCCGAACAACGAAGTGAACGTCATCTTCCAGGTCAACGAGCACGCGAAGATCACGGTCAAGGAGGTCCGCTTCGTCGGCAACCACGCGCTCAGCGATTCCGAGCTGAAGGACGCGATGCTGACCCAGGAAGGCGGTCCGTTCTCGTTCCTCACCGGCGCGGGGACCTACCGCGAGGAGGCGTTCCAGCGCGACGAGGTGGTGCTGCAGGGGCTCTACTTCGACCAGGGCTACATCTACGTGAAATTCGGCAAGCCCGCGATCGAGCTCTCTCCGGACAAGCGCTACATCTTCATCACCATGCCCATCGAGGAGGGCGATCCCTTCGACGTCGGCAAGATCGACGTCGGAGGAGACCTGCTCGTCCCTCGCGAACAGCTGCTCGGGTTGATCGGGACGCGCAGCGGCGAGCGCTTCTCGAAGACCCGCCTGCAGAACGACATGAACCGGCTCCTCGACGTCTACAAGGACAAGGGCTACGCCTACGCCAACGTCACTCCGGACACTGCCGTCGACGCCGAGAAGAGGCTCGTCGATCTCACCTACGTGTTCCAGAAAGGCCAGCCGGTCACCATCGAGAAGATCGAGATGGTCGGCAACAACAAGACCCGCGACAAGGTCATCCGCCGCGAGATGCGCATCGCGGAGGGAGATCTCTACAGCGGCACCGGCGTGCGCGCTTCCAAGGCGCGGGTCACGGCCCTCGGCTTCTTCGACAGCGTCGAGATCAACCAGAAGCGAGGGACCACGGACGACAAGATGATCCTCGAGGTGTCGGTGAAGGAGAAGCTCACCGGCACGTTCCAGGTGGGCTTCGGCTTTGCCGGCGGGGAGAACTTCTTCGGCCAGGCGCAGCTCGCGCAGAACAACCTCCTCGGATACGGCCACACCGCTTCTCTTTCGCTGCAGATCTCCAGCATCCGCCAGCTCTTCCAGCTCAGCTATCTCGACCCGTACGTGCTCGACACGCAATGGACCGGCTCCATCGATCTGTACCGGAGCGAGCTGCTCTTCTCGGGATTCGACCGGTCGGCGAACGGCGGATCGCTCACCGCCGGATACGACTTCAGCAACGTCGCGCCCTGGCTGGAGGACTTCCGTCTCTTCCTCACCTACACGCTGGAGCAGGTCAACGTGACCGCCGCGGTCGGCACGCAGGACGTGCTCGCGAACCAGTTCACCGCGGGCCGCACCTCGAGCATCCGCATCTCCTTCAACTACGACAAGCGCGACAACCGCCTCTTTCCCACCAACGGCCACCTCGAGTCGGCGTCGGCGGAATTCGCGTCGTCCCTGTTGGGCAGCCAGAACCTCTTCCAGCGCTTCCGCGTGATCGAGCGATTCTACCGGCCTCTCGTGCTCGGCATGGTGTTCAAGACGAACATCTCGGTCGGCTACATCCGCGCGACGGATCCCATCAACCATCCCGTCGCCATCAGCGAGAAATTCTTCGAAGGCGGCATCAACTCCATCCGCGGCTACACCCTGCGCAGCATCTCGCCGACGCTGCCCATCGCAGGGGTCAGCGAGCCGAACGCCGGAATCGTCGAGTTCCCTGTCGGAGGCAACAAGGAGCTGATCACCAACTGGGAGATCGAGTTTCCCATCTTCGGAGCGGCCGGCCTTCGCGGCGTCGTCTTCTACGACGCCGGCAACGTCTTCTCGGAGAAGGAGAACTTCTTCCAGAGCTCGCAGCGCGGCGGGACCCTGCCGCTGGGCCTCTTCCACAGCACGGGGTTTGGCCTCCGCTGGTTCTCACCCCTCGGCCCGCTGCGCTTCGAGGTCGGCTTTCCGCTCACCCGCAGGCCCATCGACGACTCGTATCTGTTCGAGTTCACGATCGGGAACTTCTTCTAGCCGCTCCCGCGCCGAAGCCGCGGGTTCCGCTGCCGTACCGAAGGTGCGGTTTTGCGGGCTGCTCGAGGCTGTACACGCGAGCGTGAACCTTTTTCCCGTCCGCGCGTCCAGAGAGAAAACTGTGCTTGCCTGGCCGGCCTTCGGCCTTGACCCGCCGCCCCCGTCCCATTAGGGTGCGCCGGTTCCAAATACCGGAGAGAAGGACACAAGATGCGTCGTTTCCTCGTTGCCCTAGCCTTGGTTGTCGCTGCCCGCGGTGCGCTCGCGCAGGGCATGAAGATCGGCTACGTCGACGTTCAGCGTGCCGTGCAGGAGGTGGAGGAAGGGAAGGCCGCGCGAGGCCGCCTCCAGGCGGAGCTCGCGCAGAAGCGCGGCGATCTGGAGAAGAAGCGCGGCGATCTGGAGAAGATGCGGGCCGACTACGACAAGCAAGCGCCGGTCCTTTCCGACGACGCGAAGCGCCAGCGGCAGGAGCAGCTGCAGAAGGCGTTCCTCGAGGCCCAGACCGCCGCCGGGCAGATGCAGGAAGAGCTCTCCGGCAAGGAGCAGGAAGCGATGCAGAGCATCTCCAAGCGGCTGCTGCAGGTGGTCGCGGAAATCAGCGACCGCGAGAATTTCACCTTCGTGCTCGACAAGGCCGCTCTGCTCTACGCTCCCGCTGCCTCCGACATGACCAACGAAGTGGTGCGCCGCTACAACGAGCGCTTCGGCAAGGGCGAGACGAAGGCGGCGAAGACGGCCACGCCCGCGAAGCCGCCGCCGCCGGCGCCGCCCAAGAAGTAAGTCGCGGTCCCGTGCGCACCGACGCGACGCAACTCTCGCTGGAGGAGCTCGCAAGGCGCATCGGAGCGGAGCTGCGCGGCCCCGCCGCGAACGGCATGTCGGGCGTTGCCCCCCTGGAGTCGGCGGGTCCTTCGCAGATCGCTTTTTACGCGAATCCCCGGTACCGCAAGGAGCTTGCCGCGACCCGTGCCGGGGCGGTGATCGTCTCCGAGGACGACGTCCCTCACGTTCCCGCTTCCGCTGCCCGGCTGGTCGCGCCGCAGCCCTATGTCGCCTTCGCCAAGGCGAGCGCGCTGTTCCACGAGGAGCTGGTCGTCGAGCCCGGGATCCAGCGCGGCGCGCTGATCGACGAGACCGCCGACGTCCATCCCACCGCCGCCATTTCCCCCGGCGCCTACGTGGGCCCGGGCGCGAAGATCGGCGCCCATACGACGCTGCATGCCGGGGCTCGCGTGCTCGATTGCGCCCGCGTCGGCGAAGGCTGCCTGCTCTGGCCCGGCGCGGTGGTCCGCGAGCGCTGCATCGTCGGGGACCGCGTCATCCTCCAACCCAACGCGGTGGTGGGCAGCGACGGCTTCGGTTTCGCCTTCGACCTGGAGGGCGACGGCAACGGCCCCATCCACCGCAAGGTGCCGCAGGCGGGAATCGCGCGCGTCGAGGACGACGTCGAGGTGGGCGCCTGCTCCTGCATCGACCGCGCCACCCTCGGCGAGACGGTGGTGGGGCGCGGCACCAAGATCGACAATCTGGTGCAGGTAGGCCACAACGTGCACGTCGGACCCCTCTGTCTGCTCGTCGCCCAATGCGGCATCAGCGGGTCGACGGAGCTGGGGCAAGGCGTCATCCTCGCCGGTCAGGTCGGCGTGGTCGGGCACTTGCGCATCGGCGACGGAGCGCGCATCGGTGCGCAATCGGGCGTCGCCCACGACGTGCAGGAAGGCGAAACGCTCAGCGGCTACCCGGCCATCGCCCACCGCGATTGGCTGCGCATGAGCGCTGCCCTCCCGCGCGTTCCCGACCTCTTGCGCGAAGTGCGCAAGCTGCAGCAGCGGGTGGAGCAGCTGGAGAAGGAGCGAAAGTGATGGACTTCGAGAAAATCCTGTCCGCGCTGCCGCACCGCTACCCTTTTCTGCTCGTCGACCGCGTCGTCGAAGTGGTGAAGGGCCAGCGGATCCACGCCTACAAGAACCTCACCTTCAACGAGCTCTTCTTCCAGGGGCACTTTCCCGGCAAACCGGTGATGCCCGGCGTGCTCCAGCTCGAGGCCCTGGCGCAGGCGGGAGCGCTGCTCGCGTACGAGGGCGCGCCCTTCGATCCTTCGCAGAAGGTGATCTACCTGATGTCCTTCGACGCGGTGAAGTTCAGGCGGCCGGTGGTTCCCGGGGACCGCCTCGATCTCTACGTGCGCATCGAGCGGCAGAAGGGAGCGATCTGGCGCCTCGCCGGAGAGGCGAAAGTGGACGGCCAGCCCGCGAGCGAGGCACAGATGATGGCGATGATCGCGGACAGAAAGGACTGACGTTGGCCATCCATCCGACGGCGATCGTGGACAGGCACGCCGAGCTCGACTCCAGCGTCGAGGTCGGCCCCTACGCGGTGATCGGACCCAAGGTGAAGATCGGCGCGCGCACGCGGGTGGGCCCGCACGCGGTGATCGAGGGTGACACGACCATCGGCGAGGAGAACGTCATCTTCCAGTTCGCCTCCGTCGGCGCCATTCCGCAGGACCTCAAGTACGCAGGAGAGCCGACCCGTCTGGTGATCGGCAAGGCCAACCGGATCCGCGAGTTCTCGACGGTGCACATCGGCACCGCCGGGGGCGGAGGAGTGACGCGGATCGCGAACGGATGCCTCTTGATGGCTCAGAGCCACGTAGCGCACGACGTCCAGCTCGGCGACGGCTGCATCCTCGCCAACTCCGTCGCCCTCGCCGGCCACGTGGTGGTGGAAGACCACGTGATCTTCGGCGGCCTGGCGGCCGTGCACCAGTTCACCCGCATCGGGCGCCTGGCGTTCGTCAGCGGCGGCGCGATGGTCACGCAGGACGTGCCGCCCTACGTCACCGTACAGGGTGACCGCGCGGAGGTCGTCGGCCTCAACACGGTAGGTCTCACCCGCGCGCATTTCGACGAACATGCCCAGGCGCGGGTGAAGGGCGCGTACAAGATCGTCTACCGCAGCAAGATGGGTTTGCGCGAGGCCGTCGCGCACGTGAAGGCCGAGTACGGCGGCCATCCGGAGATCGACCACTTCGTCGCGTTCCTCGACGGAACCGAGCGGGGCATCGCGCGGTGACCGCCGCGCCGATCGGGCTCATCGCCGGATCGGGGCGCCTGCCTGTCCTGTTCGCCGAAGCCGCCGGGCGCGCCGGCCGCAGCGTCGTCACCGTGGCGCACGAAGGCGAGACCGATCCGTCCGTCACCGCCGCGGCCTGGGTGAAGGTCGGCCAGCTCGGCCGTATCGTCGAGGTGCTCCGAAGGGCAGGCGTCACCGAGGCGGTGCTCGTCGGCGGCATCCGCAAGCCGAAGCTCTTCGATCTGCGCCCCGACTGGCTCGGCCTCAAAGTGCTGGCCCGCCTGCGGGGCGCCGGCGACGACGCGGGCCTGAGGGCGATCGCCGATGCGCTGGAGGAAGAGGGGCTGCGCATCGTCTCGCCGCTCCCGCTGGTGCCCGAGTTGCTGGTTCCGCGTGGACCGCTGGGAAAGCGCAGGTTGACCGACGAGCAGCGCGCGGATGCCCTGGTCGGGCTCGCCGCGGCGCGCGCGTTGGGCCAGGCCGACGTCGGGCAGACGGTGGTGGTGAAGCGGGGCGTCGTGCTCGCGGCCGAAGCGGTCGAGGGAACCGACGCCTGCATCGCCCGCGGAGGCGCCTTCGCTCCTGGCGCCGTGGTGGTGAAGGCGCGCAAGCCGCAGCAGGACGATCGATTCGACGTGCCCACCGTCGGACCCGCAACCATCGACGCCTGCGCGGTGGCGAGGTGCGCTGCCTTGGCCGTCGAAGCCGGGACCACGCTCGTACTCGATCGATCCGAGCTGGTTGCCCGTGCGGACCAGGCCGGCATCGCGGTGGAAGGAATCTGAAAGTGCTGGCGACGACGGCGGAGATCGACGAGATCCGCAAGGAAGCCGGCGAGCGCGAGCTCCGGCTGTACATCGACATCGACCGCGGCGAGTGGCTCCTGCCGCGCGCGGTCTGGCTCCTGCAGGAGAAGCTCAACGCGTACGCCAGCTTCGTTTTGGACGGGAAGATGCGCGAGCTCTATCCCTACGCGCAGGCTCACGACGTCCGCATCGTCATCCGCTCGCGCGGTCAGCCGCCGCAGGATGCGCTGCGGCTGGTCGGCCTGGTACGCGAGGCGCTGGAGAAGGACGGCCCGAAGCTCGATCTCGAGCAGGTCGCTTGAGCGCGCCGGAGCTGCTCGTCGTCGCCCTGGAAGCGTCCGCCGATCTGCACGGCGCGGCGGTGCTGCGCGAGCTGCGCGCGCTCCAGCCTGAGCTGCGTGTTTTTGGGGCCGGCGGACCGCGGATGCGCCAGGAAGGGTTGGAGGCGCTGGTCCACGCCGAAGACATCTCGGTGATGGGCATCGCGGAGGTGATCCCCGCGCTGCCCCGGATCCTGGACGCGATGGACATGCTCTACGACGCCGCTCGCGAGCGGCGTCCTCGCGCCGCGCTGCTGATCGACAGCCCGGACTTCAATCTGCGCCTGGCGCGACGCTTGCGGATGCACCGCATTCCCGTCGCATACTTCATCGGCCCGAGCGTCTGGGCATGGCGAACCCGACGGGTCCGGCAGATCGCGCGCGACGTCGCGCGCATGCTGGTCATCCTGCCGTTCGAGGCGCGTTTCTACGAGGCGCATCACGTACCCGCCGTCTACGTCGGGAACCCGCTGGCCGACGGGCTGCGGCCGCCCGTTCCGGAGCGCGCCCTCAACGGCGTGCTTGCGCTTCTCCCCGGCTCCCGCGCGCAGGAGATCCGGCGTATCTGGCCGTCGATGCTGGAGGCGGCGCGGCGCCTCAAGGCACGTCGTCGGGGTCTGCAGCTGATCGTCCCGGTCGCGCCTACCATCGATCGTTCGCTATTCGGGACTCCCCGGGATGTCGAGCTCGTCGACGGCGGCGCGCCCCAGGTCCTGGCGCGCGCCGACGCCGCCATCATCACCAGCGGGACCGCCACGCTCGAGTCAGCCCTGCAACTCACCCCGATGGTCGTCGTGTACAGGACGAGCTGGCTGACGTGGTGGATCGGGCGCATGCTCGTGCGCGTGAAGTTCATCTCCCTGGTCAATCTCATCTGTGGACGTGCCGCGGTCCCGGAGCTCCTGCAGGCCGAATGCACGCCCGACCGCATGACCGCCGCGCTGGAGCCGTTGCTCTCCAGGACGCCGGAGCGGGCGGCGCAGCTCGAGGCGCTGAACGAAGTGCGAGCCGAGCTGGCGCCGCAGGGATCGACGCGAGCGGCGCGCCGCGCGGCGGAAGAGGTCCTCGGCTTGTTGGAGAGCTCGCCGCCGTGAACGAGAACCGCGCCTGCGTGGTCCTGCCGACCTACAACGAGCGCGAGAACGTGCCGCAGATCGTTCCCGTCATCCTCGCCGCTTCGCCGGCGCTCGACGTCCTCGTGGTCGACGACAACTCGCCGGACGGCACGGGAGCGCTCGCCGACGAGCTGGCGGCCCGCGATCCCCGCGTGCGCGTGCTGCACCGCCAGCGCAAGGAAGGTCTTGGCCGGGCCTATCTCGCCGGATTCGCCGAGGCGCTCCGGGCCGGCTACGGCCGCATCCTGGAGATGGATGCCGACTTCTCGCACGACCCCGCGCGGCTGCCCGTCCTGCTGGGCACCGACGCCGACCTGGTGCTCGGCAGTCGTTACGTCCCTGGAGGCAGCACGGTGAACTGGGGAGCGGGACGGCGGCTCTTGAGCCGCGGCGGCAGCTTCTATGCGCGCACGATCCTGGGGCTGCCGATCCGCGACCTGACGGGAGGCTTCAAGTGCTTCCGGCGCAAGGTGCTGGAAGCGATGGATCTCGCGTCGGTGCGCTCCAGCGGATACGCCTTCCAGATCGAGCTCACCTACCGGACCATTCGCCGCGGCTTCAAGGTCGTCGAGGTGCCCATCACGTTCGTCGACCGGAGGGTAGGCAAGAGCAAGATGAGCCGCGGCATCGTCGCCGAAGCGCTCTGGATGGTGTGGAAGATCCGTTTCGACGCAAAGGCGAACCAGCGTTCCGCGGCCTAACGAACGGCGCGGAAGAAGGCGCGGGCGCGGTCGCTGCGCGGGTGCTCCGTCACTTGCGACGGCGTCCCGTCTTCGACCAGCTTCCCGTCGTCGAACACCCAGATTCGCGAGGCGACGTTGCGCGCAAACGACATCTCGTGCGTCACCACCAGCATGGTGCAGGTGCCCGAGAGATCGCGCAGCACCGCGAGCACCTCGCCGCGCATCTCGGGATCGAGCGCGCTCGTCGGCTCGTCGAGCATCAGCAGCTCGGGGTCCATTGCGAGCGCCCGGGCGATGGCAACGCGCTGCTGCTGTCCGCCCGATAGCTGCGCCGGGCGCGCTCGGCTCCGATCACCCAGGCCCACGCGCTTGAGGAGCGCCCGCGCCTTCTCCTCGACGGCGTCGCGCGGCTCGCGCTTCACGTGCAGCGGCGCGACGCAGATGTTCTGCAGCGCTGTCAGGTGCGGAAAGAGGTGAAATCCCTGGAACACCAGTCCCACTCGCGCACGCAGCGGGCGCAGCGCCGCCGCATCGGGAGGAGTCTTTGGGGCCAGCGTCAACCCGGCGACTTCCACCGTCCCGGCGTCGAAGGAGGTGAGCCCGTTGAGGCAGCGCAGGAGCGTGCTCTTCCCGCCGCCCGACGGCCCGACCACCGCAATGGTCTCGCCGCGCGCCACTTCCGCGTCGATTCCGCGGAGGACCTGGCGCGTCCCGAACGACTTCTGCAGCCCGCGCACGCGGACGATCATGTGGCCGGCGCCACGACGGGTTCTTCGCCCGCCGCTTCGAGTCTGGCTTCCAGCCGCGCCGCCAGCCGGGCCAGCGGATAGCTCATGGCGAAGTAGAGCGTCGCACACAGCGCGCCGGGCAACGCCCACGAGCGCACGTCCACGGCGGTGATCGTCATCTGTTTGGTCAGCTCCACGACCGTGATCACCGACACGAGCGAGCTGTCTTTCAAGAGCGCGATGAGATCGTTGGTCATCGCGGGCAAGGCGGTGCGCAACGCCTGTGGGAGCAGCACCAGCCGCAGTGACTGCCAGCGCGAGAGGCCGAGCGCCGCCGCGGCCTCGCTCTGCCCGGCGGGAACGGCGAGAAGGGCGGCGCGATGCACCTCCGCCTCGTAGGCGCCGTAATTCAACGCCAACCCCAGGATCGCCGCCTCGAGCGCAGACAGGTGCACGATGGGCGCCATCCCGTAATAGAGGATGAAGAGCTGCAGCAAGACCGGTGTGCCGCGAAACAGCTCGATGTAGGCGTGCGCCAGCCAACGCACGGGAGCGCGGCCGTACAGACGGGCGAGGGCGAGCATCAAGCCGAGAGGCACGGCCAGCGCCATCGACAACAGGGAGATCGACAGCGTCACCGCGGCGCCGACGAGGAAGAGCATGACCTGGGCGCGGTCGAACGTCGCTTGTGGAGGCGTCGTGACCTGAATCGAAGGCGTGGTGTTGGGCACCTCTGGCAGGTGCCAGCGCGTGTAGATGCGGCGAAGCTCTCCCTCCGCGTCGAGTTTGGCAAGCGCCGCGTTCAGCGCATCCCTCAAGTCCGAGTCGCCCTTGCGCAGCCCGATGACGTACGATCCTCGGGCGACGTCGGCGTCGGCGAGCTCGAGATCCGGCTTGGTGAGCCCGTAGCGCTGCGCGATGACCGAGTCCAGCAGCACGGCGTCCGTCCGCTCGAGCTGCAGGTCGCGGTAGGGTTCCTCCTGGCCGCCGTAGAGCACCACCTCGATGGCGCGTTTCGAGCGCAGGATCTGGTGCGCGAGCGACGAGGCGAGCGTCCCGACGCGATGTCCGCGCAAAGCATCCAGCGTGCGCAGCTTGGAGCCGCGCCGGACCACGAGCTGCTCCGTGAAGTCGAAATACGGGCGGGAGAGCAGTATGCGGCCGCGCAGCGCCGGCGTGTCCTCCAGCCCGTTGACGATGATGTCGAAATCGCCGCGCTCGAGCGAGGGCACGAGGTTGGACCAGTCGTTCTGGAAAAAGCGCTCACGCACGCCGAGCTTCGCCGCGAGCGCGCGCACCAGGTCGACCTCGAAGCCGACCAGCTTGTCCGGGTCGCGGGGATCGCGAAAGACGTAAGGCTCGCCGCCCTGCAAGTCTCCCCCCCAGCGGATCTCGCCGTGCGCACGCACCCGGGAGAGGCCGGAAGCCGCGAGGAGCAGGGCCAGCGGCAAGGCGCCGATCGGCATCGCCGGAAATTACCTCGGCCGCGGACTCGCTGGTAGCATTTGACCATGGGCGTGCTGCTCGCCTTGTTGCTCGCGTCGGAGACCGTCCTGGTGGTGCCGTTCGTGCCCAGGGGCGACGCTCCACCGGCCGCCGGAATCGCGGTCGCCGAAGCGATCGTCGATGTGTTGGTGCAGGCAAACAGGGACGATTTCCTTACCTTGAAACAGCTCGACGCGGTGCTGCGCCGCCGTGACCTGCGGCTCGACGACGCCGCCGTCGCCGCGCGCGCTCTCGAGCTTGCGCGCCCGCTCGGGGCGTCGGACGTGGTCACTGGCGAGGTGTGGCTGGAAGAAGGGCAGTGGCGGATTGCCGCGCGCCGGACGAAGGTCGCGGAAGCCAAGGCGGTCGTGGAAGCGAAGGAGGAAGGACCGCGCTCCGCGTTTCCGGCGCTGGCGCACAAGATCGGCGTCGATCTGTTCGGCGCGCAGGGTCTGGCCCTGGGCCCCTTGACGGGAAGCGCGGCGGCGCTCGAGCAGGCCGCGCTGTGCTGGAAGCATCTGGCGCGCCAGTCGCTCGGAGCGCATGCGCGGATCACCCTGCAGCCCGATCACCTCGCGGCGGCCGAAAGAGCATGCAGGGCGGCGCTCCAGGCAGATCCGAGGCTCGGTCTGGCGCGCGCCGGTCTGGCGGTGACGCTCGCTGCGCGAGGGAAGTTCGCACTGGCCCGCAAGCAGGCGCGACGGGCGCAGGCGCGCAGATTCGTGCCGCTGGCGGTGCTCGCCGAATCGTTCGCGGCGTGGAAGATGCGGGATGCCGCCGGATGGCGAGCGGTCCTCGAGGCGGCAGTGATCGCGCGGCGCGGCTTCCTGCACGCGCTCGGATATCTGGCCGAGGACCGGATGGAGCAGGGGGACGACGAGGCGGCGCTCGCCATCTTCGATCGATACCTGCAGCTCTCGCCGAACCATCCCTGGGCGATGGGGAAGAAGGGCCGGCAGCTTGCCCGGGTGGGCAAGATGGACGAGGCGATCGAGATCTCGGAGAAGGCGCTCGGCCTCGATCCGGGAAATCCGGAGCTGCTGATCGAGACGGCGTCCCGCTACATCGACGCGGGTCGCGACGCGAAGGCGTTGCCGCTGCTCGAGCAGGCGCTGAAGGCAAGTCCGCCGCGGCCAACGGCGGCGCTCCGGCTCGGTTACGTCTATCTGAGGAGCGGCAATCTGCCGTTGGCGCGGCAGGCGCTCGAGCAATGCCTTCAGCTCGCGACGCGCGAGGACGAGGCGCGCACGCGGGGCATCGCGCACGCGGACCTCGCGATCCTCAGCGCCAGGGAGGAACAGTACGCGGAGACGGTCACCGAGCTACAGAAGGCGCGCGGGGAAGGGAACAACCATCTTCCCTGCGAGGAGCCAGAGCTGCGCCGCTGGAAGGAGCGGCCGGAGCTGCGCGAAGTGTGCGTGGCGGCGGAGGCCGCGCTGGCGAACACCGCGAAGGACGAAGACCCAGTTCCGGTCGAGCTGTAGGCGCGGCTAGCGACGGACAGGTTTGCGGATTCGCATCTTCAAGGCAGTTTCCTCAAGGCGAGAGCGCCGCCGTACGTCGCGACGTAGAGCGTCGGCGGATCGACCATCCGATCCAGCTTGAGCCGGAAAACGTGATCGTCCGGCAGGTCCCCGCCTGCGCGCAACGCGGTGCGCGCGCCGGTCTGAGGATTCCAGAACACGAGGCCGGTATTGGCTCCGGCGAGCACCAGCCGTCCGTCGGGAAGCGCCACCATGTCGCGGATGTCGCTCTCGGCCATCCCCGCGTCCTTCTGCGGATCGAAATACCGGAACGACTTGCCGTCCCAGGCGGCGAGCCCGCGGGAAACGTCGGAGCTGGTCGTTCGCCCGCTCGCAAACCAGACGCGTCCGTCCGTCGCGACGGCGACAGCTTGCACCGAGATGACGTCGCCCTCCGCCGGCACCATGAACACCGGCTGGTTGCAGAAGGCCGAGCCGCAGGGCCCTTTGTACGGGTCGCCGAAGGCGACGCTGAAGATCTCGTTTCCCGGCCGGTTCACCCACCGGCCGAGATCGGACGTCCAGCGGATCTGCCCGCCGGTCCAACGGCCGCCGACCCAAAGGTTGCCATCGGTCGAGAGCGCCAGCCCTTTCCAGTCGCCGAGCCGCAGGTTGCTCTCGGAGCTGTCGCAGGCGCGGTGGTAGCAGACCTGCGGATGCAGGTGGTCCGCGAGCCAGTCGTGCGTGGCGGCGAGGAACCACTCGCCCTGATTTGGGGGGCGGTACTTGTCCGGAAGCACGCGGTCGACGCCGTGGTTGGTGCCGACGTACAGCTCGTGCGGATGCAGGGAATGATCGTAGAGAAGCCGCTGCACGGTGCGGTTGTGCCAGTACTGCGCGCTGTCGCTGAAGACCAGATCGAAGCGGTCCACCTGCAGCGCTCCGTTCGCGCCCAGCCGGACGCGGTCGAGCTTGCCGGTGTGCCGGTTCGGATCGCTCCAGTCCGCGCTGCCGTCGTCGGTGCCGAAGTAGCCGACGAAGACCTCGCCCGCGGCCCCGCCCTCGATCTCGCTGATGCCCGGGTCCGCGGCGGCGCCGTAGATGGGACATTTGCGGTCGCCACCGGCGATGTCCGCGTCGCAGTACCGGACCGGGTTCCCCTGTAGATGCAGCCCGTCACGCGCGTCGAATCGGCGGAACGCGCTCTCCCCGGGCTTCATCACGTAGAGCGCGGCGTGCGTGGCCACCCAGAGGTTCTGCGCCTCGTCGGTCGTGGCGCCGATCACCGGCCGCTCGAGGATCCCTTGCGCGCCGCCGTACGTCGCGTCGCCGGTGCCCCAGGGACTCGGCCCGCCGAACCGGGAGCTCGCGCCGCCGCACGCCGCTGCGAGCAGGGCGGCGGCGAGCGCGCGTCTCAAGGGAGCACTCTCAGCACGGCCGCGCCTCCCCGCGTGGCCACGTGCAGCGCGGGCGGATTCACCATCGTATCCAGCTCCAGCCCCATGATCTGATCGTCGGGGATTCCCTGGCCCGCGCGAATGGAGACGTGCTTCTTCTTGTCGGGATCCCAGATGGTCAGGCCGGTGCTCTGGGAGGCGAGCACGAGGCGCCCGTCGGGCAGCGCGACCATGTCGACGACGTGGTACTCGAGCATTCCGGCGTCGTTGATCGGGTCGAAGTATTTGAACTTGTGCCCGTCGAACACAGCGAGGCCATAGGCGGGATCGCCACCGAAGGGGCCGCTCGCCCACCAGCTCTTTCCGTCTGGCGTTTCGGTGACAGCGCTGATGCCCACCGGGTCGCCCGGAGCCGGCGGCCAGAAGACGGGCGGTGTGCCTGACATCGGCGAGCAAGACTGCGTCTGCCAGGAGCTGCCGTTCCAGACATTGACGATGCCATTCGTGCCGCAGAAGACGTTGCCGAAGGCGTAGCTGAGTCCGGTTTTTTGATCCTTGAAGGCGTCGCCGCCACGCTGGAACCAACCCGTCTTTCCTTCCGGATCGGGAGTGCCGTCGGCCTTCAACTCCGCGTTGAGCGGCGCGTAGAAGATCTTTCCCGCGCTCCACTTCCCACCGACCCAGAGGTCTCCTGCGGCGGACAGGGCGAGGCCGCGCCATTCGCCCATCATCTGCAGGTTCAGGTTCTCATTGTCCGTGCAAAGCTGGTGCTTGCAGGTCACCGGGTGCAGGTGGTCGGACATCCAGTAGAGGTTGGCGACGAACGGCCAGTTGTCGGGCGGTGGGAAGTAGAGATCGGGAGAGAACTTCACGACCCCGTGCTCGGTCCCCGCGTACAGCTCGTGCTTGTGGACGAAGTGGTCGTAGACCATCCGGAACACGGTGCGGTTGTGCCAGAACTGCGGGCTGTTGCCGGACACCATGTCGAAGCGGGCTACGTCCAGGACGATGTTGCCGCTCTTGTCGAGCACCGGATTTCCGCTGGAATCCGTCTTGATGCGGACGCGGTCGAGCTTGCCGGTGTGGCGGTAGACGTCGAACCACTCGCCGTCGAACGTGAGATCCGCCCAGTTGTGATTGCCCCAGTATCCGACGAAGACTTCGTTCGGGCCGCCGCCGACGATCTCGCTGATGCCGGGATCCCATGCGGCGCCGTTCCGGCAGCTCTTGTCCCCGCTCGCGAAGTACTGGTCGGCGCAGTATGTGACCGGGTTGCCCTGGAGATGGAGACCGTCGCGCTCGTCGAATCGGTGGATGGACTTGTCCGGGCGGACCAGGTACAGCGCCGAGTTCGTCGCGATCCAGCGGTTCTGCGCCACTCCGCCGTCGGTCGTCTGGATCGGCTCGTCCGTCGAGACGCCGACCACCGGCGCCTCCTGGATTCCGTCGGCGAATCCGTAGGTGACGTTCGCCACTGGCCACGGACCCGGCGTCCCGAAGATCGCGGTCGGTCCCGCATCCGAAGGTCCGGCGTCACCGGCGTCAGGAGGACCGGCATCGGGCGGGCCCGCGTCGACGCCGCCATCGGGCTTCACCACGATCGGATCCCCGGTTTCCACCACATGGCTCTTCGCGCACGCCCCAACCACCACCGCAGCCGCAAGCGCCCACTTCCAGACTTTCGCCACGACGCCTCCCCCCAACCCCACCTGCGCGGGGCCCCGCTTCTTTGCGAGTGGCGGGCCAACGCCCAACCCGCTGCGGGACATTGGGGGGAAAGGGGAAACGGCTTTCCCACTCCAGGGGCGTCTGCTACTTCTGGGTCCCTCGGATGGCGACCGGAATTCCCTTCGGTTCCCGCGCAGATCGCGCCGCTCAGACTCAGGTCCTGGGGGCCGCCCTGGCCGCCATCAGCCCCAGCCGGCCGGTTGCTGCCTTCGATCTGGACAGCACCATCCTGGTGAACAAGGTCCGGCAGGCGCGCATCGTTCGCGAGTTCGGGACCCTGCGCGGCGACCGGCGGCTCGAGGGGTGCCAGCCCGAAGCGGTGATCTCCTGGGACCTGCGCGACACGCTCCGGCTCTGCGGCGCGACCGCGGCCGAGATCGCGGCGATGGTGCCCGAGCTGCGGGGCTTCTGGCTCGATCGGTTCTTCACCAGCGAGTACTGCAAGGACGACACGCCGGTCGCGGGAGCGCGGGAATATTTATCCGAAGTGCTCTCGGCCGGCGGCGAGATCCTCTACATCACCGGACGCCACCAGGAGATGGAGCGGGGAACGCTGGAGAGCTTCCAGCGAGCGGGGTTCCCCATGCCGGACGGCGAGCGCGTCCAGCTCTGGCTCAAGCCACAGCTAGCCGACGACGACGATCGCTGGAAGGAGATCTGCCACGCGCGGCTGCGCGAGCTGCGCGCGCTGGCCTGCGCCTTCGACAACGAGCCCACGCACGTGAATGCGTACAAGCTCGCCTTCCCCGACGCCCAGGTCGTCCACCTCGACACCGACCACTCGCGACGGCCGGTCGAGGTGCTCCCCGAGATTCCGTCGATTCACGACTTCTTGATGGACTGACCTACTCCAGCACGCGAACCGGCAGCACGACCATCGGCAACCCCGCGAACTGCAAGCGCCGCTGGATCTGGTACGCCGTCTCGTTGTGCAGCACGCGGTCCCACCAACGCTCGCGCTCGAAGATGAGCTTTCCCGCGAAGAAGATGCTCCGCTCGTACTCCTTCGCCACCTCGCCCGCGAGCCTCTCGCACTCGCTCACCGCTTCGGTCCCCATCGACATGCGGTAGTCGGCGGGGATGCCCATCCCGCGCGCGAGGTCGACATACTTGCGCAGCGCCTCTTCCGTCTGCTCGCGCACGCGGTCGACCTCCTCGATGCCGTGGAAGGTCGCGCTGTCCACCACCGCCACCGACATGAAGACGACGTTCACGAAGTAGCGGGGAAAGAGCTTCATGATGGTGAGCAGCGAGTGGATGCCCAGGCCGGAGAAGCCTCCCACCAGCAACACGGCGGTCGGCTTGTTCTTCTGGACGACCAGCGGCTTCGTCGGCGTCACCGTGGGGAGCGCCCCGAGGATCTGATCGAGCCGCTTCAACCTCGCGTACACGCCGTTGTAGTGCCGCTTGATCAGCATGCAGATGCCGACCAGCGTGCCGGTGACCACGACGGTCAGCCACGCGCCCTCGGTGAACTTCTCGAACAGGTTCACCACCAGGATGAAGCTGCAGACGACGAAGCAGATGACGGCGATGGCAAGCGGCCGGCGCCACTCCGCGTGGCGCTTCTGCGTCTCGGCGCGGCGCCAGTACCGGATCATGCCCAGCTGGCTGAGCGCGAAGGTGACGAAGACGTTGATCGCGTACATCACCACCAGCGCGTCGACCGAGCCGCGGGTGTAGAGCAGCATCAGGAACGACGCGCCGCCCATCAGCAGCACGCCGTTCTGCATGGTGAGTCGATCGCTGAGCGCGCCGAACCGGTGCGGCAGGAAGGAATCCTGCGCCAGGTTCGCCATCACGCGCGGACCTGCGATGAACCCGGCCTGGGCGGCGACGAAGAGGAGCAAGGCCTCGGAGGCGATGGTGATGAAGACGTACCATTGCCCCACCGGAAGCGGTCCGAGGTGGAACGCGCCCGCCATCATCTCGGCGAGGCGGTAGTTCATCGTCTTCCCCGGGACGGGCTGGACGCCCATCAGCAGGTACCCGAGGATGATCCCGCCGGCGGTGACGGCGAGGCTCGTCGACATGTAGACCATCGTCCGTTTGCCGGTGAGCACGCGCGGCTCGCGCATGATCGAGAGCCCGTTCGAGACAGCCTCGATTCCGGTGTACGTGCCGGCGCCCAGCGAGTACGCGCGCAGGAACAGCAGAGCCAGGGCGAGGAAGCCCATGGTGCCGAGGTCGTGCGAGAGGCCGTTGGCGACGCTGTGCGCCACCTCGCCGGTCCGGCCGAGATGGAATCCGATGCTCCCGGTGATGAGCAGCACGTGCGTGACGAGGAAGGTGAGGAAGATGGGCATCAGCACCCGGATCGATTCCTTCACCCCGCGCAGGTTGAGCACCGTGAGCACGGCGATGGCGGCGAGCTCCACCGGCAGCTTCCAGGAGTGCCATTCCGCGGGGAAGTTGCTGAAGATGGCCTCCCCGCCAGCCGCGACCGAGGTGGTGCAGGTGAGGACGTAATCGATCAGCAGCGCCGCGCCGCTCACCACGCCGGCACGCGGCCCGATCAGGCGGGCGGTGACGATGTATCCGCCGCCGCCGAACGGAAAATGCTCGATGATCTTCGTGTAGGCGGCGGAGATGATGAGGACGGTGAAGCCGGTCGCCAGCGCGAGAAAGATGGCGAGATACTGGTGCTCACCGAGGTTCTTGAACGCCTCCTCCGGTCCGTACGAGCTGGAGGACAGACCGTCCGCACCCAGGCCGACCCAGGCGAGAAAAGCCGCCAGCGAAAGCGTATGGAAGAGCTGCGGATCCTGGATGTCCTTCGGGCCACCCAGCAGGACCCGCTTGAATCGTTGCCACCTGGATCGCCGCCCACCCTCCGGAGGCGGCTCGGAGCTCGGCTGCGGCGCAGGCACGGTGCTCGGCGCCGGCAGAGGCGCGGGTTGCTCCATGAGCGGCCTTCCGTAGCACGAATCCGCGACCGCCGATTCAACGCCCTGCAGGGACTTTGAAAACCGGCGTCGAATCGAGCGCCTGGCGCACCAGCCGAGCGAGCGCCCGCGCATAGAGGCGGCAGTCGTTGATCGCGTTCGCGACCTCGTACCGCGCGATGCCGGCCTCTGCCGCGACGCCGCGAAGCAGGATCCGCTGCTCGTGCAGCGTCTCGACGTGATCGGAGACGAACGCCACCGGAACGACGAGCACCTCCCGCACTCCCTGCCGCGCCAGGCCGGGAATGTGATCGATCGTCGCCGGCTGCAGCCACTTCACCGGACCGACCTTGCTCTGGTAGCTGAGCGACCACTTCTGCCCCGGCGGCAGCCGCCGGACGACGCCGGCGACGGTTGCGTGGATCTCGCGCTCGTAGGGATCCCCGCGGCGGATCAGGCTGATCGGCACGCCGTGGGCGCTGAAGAGGACGTGCACGCGCGCAGGGTCGGGAAAGCGCCGCAGCGCGACCTGCACCGTGCTGGTCAGCGCGTCGAGGTAGCCGGCGTCCTCGGGATATCGATCGACGGCCGCTACGGGCATCGATCCGGCGACTGCCTTGCGCAGATCGAAGAAGGCGGACTCCGTCGTCGCGGAGCACCATTGCGGATACAGCGATACGCCGACGAGCCGGGTGCACCCATCGGCGCGCGCCCTCGCCACCGCGTCGCGGATGTACGGCGTCCACGCGGAGAAGGCGACGTAGCAGCGGAACCCCGGACCGAGCTCCTCCTCGAGCTTCCGGGCCTGCGCTTCCGTCAGGGGAAGGATCGGCGAGCGGCCGCCGATCTCGGCGTAGAGCTGTCGCGCGTGTGGCGCGCGGCGGCGGGCGACTGCGCGCGCGAACCAGCGGCGCAGCGGTCCTTTGAGCAGCGGGATGCGGATGAGGAACGGATCGCGGAAGAGGTTCTCCAGGTACGGTTCGACCGCGTCGAGCGAGTCCGGGCCGCCCAGGTTCAGCAGCAGGACGCCGGTGTGCGGCGCTGTCGAGGGACGCCGGAGCGGGATCACCCGCGGTGGTTTAGCAGGTCGCCGCGGCTATCGCTGCTGCGGCCTCTCGGGCGCGGGCGAACGACCCTGGGGCTGAGGCGTGTTGCGCCCGGCCTTCTCCGCCATGTCCTTGTGCTGCTCGAGCACTGGAATGGTGTTGTCGACGAGCTGCTTCAGCTCGGGCGATTTTAGATCTTCCTTGTGGTCGCGCAGCATCGACACCATGTGGTCGTGATCCTTGGCCAGCACCTGCGCGAAGGTCTTGTCGAACTCGGCGCCGCTCATCTTCTTGAGCTGGTCCATCTTGTTCTTGTCGGTGCGCATCATCTCGCGATCGTGCGCCGTCAGCGCCGTCTCGCTCGGCGAGATCCCCGCCTTCTTCGCCGCCGCCTTCACGTCCGCGTCGGACTTGGTGTGATCCTCGACGAGCTGCTTTCCGTACTTCTGGATGTCCGCGCTCTGGCCGTTCTGCTGCGCGAGCTTGCCCGCGGCGATCTCGTCCTGGTTGACGTGATGGAGCAGGGTGACCAGCCGCGCATCGGTCATCTTCTCGTCCGCGGCGGCGGACTTCTTTCCCGGCTTGTCAGTGTCCGGCGTGTTCATCGGGTTCGCGTCGGTACGCGCCGCGTCCTTCGAAGTGGTCTTCGTCGTCGACTTGTCCTCGGCATGCGCAAGCGCCGGCGCCACGGCCAGCGCGCATGCCATTCCGCGTGCGATCATCTTCATGTCCCGTCTCCTTTTGACTGAAGCTGTGCAGCGGGCGCCGGGACGCAACAGAACGGGCGGGCGCGGCCTCGCCGCCGCTCAGCGAAGGGGCGTGTGGGCGTGCACCTGCCGGACCAGCGCTTTCACGCTCTCTACCGGCGTCCCAACCATCACACCGTGCCCGAGGTTGAAGACGTGCCCGGGTCCCGCCTGGTCGGCGAGCTCGAGGACGCGCGCAACGCGCTTCTCCTGCTCGCGCAGAGGCAGGAAGAGCGTCGCGGGATCGAGATTTCCTTGCAGCGCGACGCCGGGTCCGACCCGCCCGCGCGCTTCATCGAGCGGCACGCGCCAATCCACGCCGACGACGTCCGCGGCCGTCGCCGCGAGCTGCCCCAACAGCTCCCCGGTCTCGACGCCGAAGACGATCACCGGCTGCGGTTCAGAGCGGTCGCGCTTCAGGCCGGCGATCAGCCGCGCGACGTACGGCGCGCCGAACCTCGCGTAGTCCTCCGGGCCGAGCGCGCCGGCCCAGGAATCGAAGATCTGCAGGGCGTGCGCTCCCGCCGCGAGCTGCGCGTTGAGGTACGCGATCAGCGCGTCGGTGATCTTGCCCAGCAGCGTGTGCGCCAGCTTCTCGTCGGAGAAGATCGCCGCCTTCGCCTTCTCGAAGCCGCGCGAGGTCTTCCCCTCGATCATGTAGGCGGCCAGCGTCCAAGGCGCGCCGCAGAATCCGATCACCGGGACGCGGCCTCTGAGCGCCTTCAGGGTCCGGCGGATCGCCTCCATCACGAAGCCGAGCTTCTCCTCGGGGTCGGGCACGCGGAGCTTCTCGACGTCGGCCTGCGTCCCCAGCGGAGAGGGAAACTGCGGCCCCTGATCCTCCAGGATCAGCTCCATTCCCATCGCCTCGCAGAGCACGAGGATGTCGCTGAAGAGGATTGCGGCGTCGACCCCCAGGATGTCGACCGGCTGCAGCGTCACTTCCGCCGCCAGGTCCGGCGTCTTGCACAGCTCGAGGAAAGAGACCTTCGCGCGGACGGCCCGATACTCCGGCAGGTAACGCCCCGCCTGGCGCATCAACCAGATCGGCGTCTTGTCGACGGGACGCCGGCGGCAGGCATCGAGGAAACGATGCGACACGGGCCGCGATGTATCACGGGATCAGGACCGCCGTGCGACCTGCTGCAGCTCGAGGACCGACTGGCCGCCCTTCCAGACCCGGACGGCGCCGCTCGACTGCGACACGGAGATGGCCACCGCGTTGGTTTCGACGGTGATGGCCGCGGCGGCGGCGTGGCGGGCGCCGAGGCCCAGCGGGAGCTCGACGTTGCCTTCGCCGACCTGCAGATACCGTCCTGCAGCGAGCACGACGCCGTCCTCGCGGATCACGAACGCGCCGTCCAGCACCGCGAAGTTCTTGATCGCCTCGCGGATCTTCGGGTCGAGGACGTTCCGCTCCGCCTCGGAAATCCCCTGGAACGGATTGATGGTGAGCTGCTTGCTCTGCTCCATCACCGCCGTCGAGTCGCCGAGCACGAAGATGGTGCCGATCGGGTGGCCTTCGAAGCCTTCGTGCCCGATGGCCATCGCCAGCGAGACCAGCGCCTCCACCACCTGGGGGCTGAACTCGTCGCCGAGCCCCGACGTGTCGATGGATGCCTTCTCCTCGAACCCACGCCCGATCTGCAGGCGCACCACCGTGTCCGGCAGGCGCGACCCGGTGCGGCCGGTCAGGCAGATCACGTCCTCGCCATCGCGCAGTGCGTCAGCGGTGACCGCGGCGACCAGCGCTACTTTCACCTTCTCGATGCGCGAATAGTCGTAGGGTGGAACCGTGACGCAGACGTATCCTTGCTTCCGCAGGGTGAGCGCGAGTTGCTCCTCGCTCACGGCGTAGATGATCTTTTTCTTGATAGGCCGGCCGCGGATGTCATCCTTGGAGAGCGGAAGGTCGGTGACCAGCAGCAGATGGTCCACCGCGGGCTTGGCCGCGAGCGTCAGGATGCTGCGGAGAAACTCCCGATCGAGCTTGCTGTCGGCCATGAACGTTCGCCTTGACGGGACCCTACCGGGTTCCTAGTATCTCGCCTCTTTTTTACCGGCGGCTTTCGGAGCGACGATCGATGGCACCCAGTCGGGCAGCAGCGTTGCGCGGGGGCAGCACCTTGAACCAGAAGGACTTGAAGCGCTTCCGGAAGATCCTCGAGGAATCGAAGAAGAACCTCCTCCTCAGCGCGCGCAAGACGCTCAGCGAGGAAGCGGCCTTCGATACCGACGATCTGCCCGACGAGATCGATCTCGCTTCGTCGGAGTACACGCAGAGCATGGTCTTCCGGCTGCGGGACCGCGAGAAGTTCCTGCTGAAGAAGATCGACGACGCGCTGGCGCGCATCGAGAACGGCACCTTCGGGATCTGCGAGATCTGCGAGGAAGAGGTCTCCGTGAAGCGCCTGGAGGCGCGGCCGGTCACGACGATGTGCATCCGGTGCAAGGAAGAGCAGGAAAAGCAGGAAAAAAGCTATGGCTAGCACCTTGCCGTCCGCAGGACGGCAAGGAGGCTTTTAGACTCAACGCTACGCCTGCGCCGTCACATTGTGCTGGCCGGGGCCGCCAGTAATCCGCCGCGGCGCAATCGCGCAGCTCGCTTCCGTGTACTCCGGCAGCAGCTCCCGCATCGGATGATCCCCGCACGAGGGGCAATTCGGGTCCCGCGCGTACTTCACTTCGCGGAACTTCTGCTCGAGCGCGTCGTATAGGAGCAGCCTGCCGACCAGAGGCTCGCCCTTGCCGAGCACCAGCTTCACCGCTTCGACTGCCTGCACCAGCCCGATGATCCCCGGCAGCACGCCGAGGACACCGGCTTCCTGGCATGAGGGCGCGAGCTCCGGCGGCGGCGGCTCGGGGAAGAGGCAGCGATAGCACGGCCTTCCTCCGCCGGGGATGAACGTCGTCGCCTGTCCGTCGAAGCGGAAGATCGACCCGTGGACGTTGGGCTTCCCAAGGAGGACGCAGGCGTCGTTCACCAGATAGCGCGTCCCGAAGTTGTCCGAGCCGTCGACGATCACGTCGTACTTGGAGAACAGCTCGAGCGCGTTGTCGCGGGTCAGCCGCGTCCGGTGCTCGTCGACCGCGACGTCCGGGTTGAGCGCCTGCAACGTCTTCCGCGCCGACTCCGTCTTCGGCATCCCCACGCGATCGGTCGTGTGCAGGATCTGGCGCTGCAAGTTGGATTCATCGACGACGTCGTCGTCGACGATTCCCAGCCGCCCGACTCCCGCCGCCGCGAGATAGAGCGCGGTGGGCGAACCGAGACCGCCGGCGCCGATGAGCAGGACCTTCGCCTTGAGAAGCCTGGCCTGTCCTGCCTCGCCGACTTCAGGGATGAGCAGATGGCGGCTGTAGCGCGCGCGCTGCGCATCGGTGAGCCGCACCGGCGTCTCCAGCGGCAGGCCGGCGTCCTTCCACGCCGAGAACCCACCCGCCATGCTGCGCACGCGGGTGTATCCCATCTCCGCGAGCGTCTTCGCCGCCAGCAGCGAGCGGGTGCCGCCGGCGCAATAGAGGACCACGTCCGCGCCGCGGTCCGGCACCGTCTCTTCGATGCGCAGCTCGAGGTACCCGCGCGGAACGTGCTTGGCCCCCGGCAACATGCCGGCGTCGGTCTCCTGCTTCTCGCGGACGTCCAGGATGACCGGCTTGGGCGACTGGCGCGACAGCTCGAGGGGCTGGACTTCCGGCACCCGCGAGCGCGCGTCCTTGAGCAACTCCGATTTCGTCTTCATGGGCGACATCTTAGCTCACTGTGCAGCGCGTCAAGCCGGGCTTGTCCGGTACCGGACGACTGCACATCGTGTTCCACACGGAGGGGGGATGCACGACAGGCCGCATGGTTCCATCCTGCGACGCGCCGGACCGTTGATGCTCGCCCGGCTGGGGGTCGCGGCGCTGACCTTCGCCATCCCTCTGGTGCTGGCGCGGGTGCTGCTGCCGGAGAGCTATGGGACGTTCAAGCAGGCGTGGCTCCTCTCGAACACGCTCTTTCTCGTGTTGCCGCTGGGGCTCAACCAGAGCCTCGTCTACTTCGTCCCCCGCGAGCCCGGAAAGAAGCGCCTCTGGCAGTCGCACGCGTTGATCCTCACGACGGTCCTGGGGGCGGTCGCCGCCGCCCTGCTGCTGGGCTTCGGACCGCTCGTCGCCTCGGCGTTTCACAACCCCGAGCTGGCGGCCGTGATGCCGTACGTCGCCGCCTTCACGGCCTTCAAGCTGGCGGCGTCCTGCTTCGATCTGGCCTGGATGGCGGAAGGACGCATCAAGGCGAGCGCCATCGTACGGGTCGCGTCGGAAGGCTTCTATACCGCGTGCATGCTCGCAGGAGCGGTGTGGACGCGCAGCGTGGAAGGCGCGTTCGCTGGGGTGGTGATCGCCACGTTCGCCAAGGCGGCGGCCTGCTGGATGGCGCTTTCCGCCGGCGGCCTGCGCATCTCGCCGCGTGAACTCCGCCGCCAGCTCGCCTACGCGCTCCCGTTCGGCGCTGCCTTCGCGCTGATCATTCCGCAGCAGCAGTTCCACAGCTATCTGGTAAGCGCGAGCGTGACGGCGGCGGCGTTCGCCGTGTACGCGGTCGGCTGTTTCCAGCTGCCGGTCGTCGACATGCTCTATACGCCGGTCTCCGAAATCCTCCAGCTCGGGATCGCGGAGCACGAGGCCAAGGGCGACAACGAAGGCGCGCTCCGCCTGTTCCGGGAGGCGGTGGCCCGGCTGTCATTCGTATTCGTGCCCACCATGGTGCTCCTGGCCATCTCCGCACCGACGCTGATCAGCTTCCTCTTCACCGATCGATACCTCGCGGCGGTCCCCGTCTTCCGGCTGTCGATCATCTCCATCCCCATGGCGGCGCTCCCGCTCGACGGGGTCATGCGGGCGTGTGCCCAGAACAAGTTCATGTTCCGCATCAGCGTCCTGAAGCTGGGATTGACGGTGCCTCTGGCGTGGCTCGGGTTCCACGCGTTGGGTCCCATCGGCGCGCTGGGCGGCTGGATCTGCGCCGAGGAGACGTGCAGGTTCCTGCTCCTGCGCCGTGCGGCCCATCTCTTCGGCACCACCATCCTGGGCGCGCTGCCGCGGGAGCTCTGGTGCCAAACTGCGGCGGCCGTCCTCGCCGCGGTGCCGGGCGCCGTTGCGCTGCATCTGGCGGGTGGACCGCTTCTGGTCCAGTTGTGCACCGGTGGAATCGTCTTCGCCGTCGCCTACCTGGCGATCCTTCGCGCCCTGGGCGTGCTTCCGCCGGTGCGCGCGTGGATTCCGCAGAAGGCGCCCCTCGTCCTCATCCGCGAGGCGGCCTGATGCGAATCGCGTACGTCAACTACGGCAGACAGAGCGGGGTGACTCCCAACGTCACGCAGGTGTTGACGGCGCTCGGCCACCAGGTCGTTCCAGTGGATCCCACCGGCGTGCTCGCGCTGCGCAACGCCCGCACTCGTCTGCCGCGACCGACGCCGCGCGTGCTGATGTCCCTGGCGGCGAGCGCGCTGCGGCACGGGCCGCAGCTCATGCATCACCGCTGGAACACGGTCTATGCGTTCGACCAGCACTCGCGGCAGGCGGGCGAGCTGCTCGAGGCGCTGGCCCAGCCTCCCGACGTCGTGTTGCAGAACGGTGCGCTCTTCTCGCCTGGCCGATCGGCGAAGTTCTCCTACGTGTTGCTGCTCGACAACACCTGCCTTCTCGCCGAGCGGCAGCCGCCCGTGCCCGAGGCCGACATCGGCGCGCACATCCAGTTCGGCACCGCGTGGCTCCATCGCGAGCGCGACACGTACGAGCGGGCGATGGCGATCGCGACGTTCTCGGATCTCGTCCGGCGGTCGCTCATCGACGATTACGGCATCGATCCTTCCCGAGTGCACGTGGTGGGAGCCGGCGCGAACATCGTGCCGAAGGCGGAGGAGCCGCGGCGCAATGATGACGGGCGCACGCTGGTGTTCGTCGGGAAGGACGGCTGGCGGCGCAAGGGCGGGCCGGTCCTGTTGCGCGCGTTCGCGATCCTGCGGCAGTCGCGCCCCGATCTGCGTCTGCTGATCGCGGGACCGACCGAGCCGATCGAAACCGGTCCCGGAGTGACGAACCTCGGGCTCGTGCCGTTCGACGCCGTGGAGCGTCTGCTCTCGCAAGCGACGCTGTTCGTGCTCCCGACGCTGCGGGAGCCGTTCGGAATCGCGTTTCTCGACGCGATGCTCTGGAAGGTGCCGTGCGTGGGCACGCAGGTCGGCGCGGTCCCGGAGATCCTCGGCGACGCGGGAGTCTGGGTGCCGCCAGCCGATGCCGAAGCGCTCGCGGCGGCCGTCGGTGCTCTCCTCGACGATCCGCCGCGGCGCGCCGCGATGGGAGAAGCCGGCCGCCGGCGCGTCCTCGAGCGCGGGTACCTCTGGCCGGAGGTGGGAAAGCGCCTCTCGGCCATTCTCTCCCGCGCCGGCACCCGAAAGCGCGCCGCGTAAGGGCTACATCACCCACGAGCCGGCGACGAGCGAGAGGGTGTACGCCGCGGTGAGCGTCCAGGCGGAGAAGAGCGAGATGGGGAACAACCAATCGCGGAGGGTCTCCATGTTGAGACTCCTTTCGCCGTGGCATCAGAGCGAACTCCGTGCCAACGCGCTGCGAGGGAGAACGGCGCGCGCGCTGGGCTGACTGCGGGAAAGTCGGTCCCAGAAACGAACAGGGCTTGCGATCGCGAAGGATCGCAAACCCCGGTACAGCCCAAGCCGCAAGGCCTTTCCTGCGTCCGGCAGCGGCTATGCCGTCCGGCGGCGCCGGAAGACGAACAGCGCGAGGACGGGCACCGCCAGCCAGAGCGACTGCATGCCGGTGGTCGAGCATCCGCCACTGTTGGAGTTGGCGTCCAGCGTCGTCACGACCGGGTCGCTGCTGCAGGCGGTGGTGCCGCACGCGTTCTCCGCGCCCTTTCCGAGCGCGTGCAGGATCAGCGCGGCCAGCTCGGCGCGGGCGCTGTCCAAAGCCGCGGCGCTCGCCGTCGCCTGGTACGTCTTGGGGAACACGCCCGCCGCGATGGCCTTCGCCTGGGCGCCGACGCCGAGCGTCTTCGCCAGGTTCATCAGCTCGTAGTCCTCCATGCCGTCGCGGATGCCCTTCAGGCGGAGCGACTCCACCGGGATCTCCGTCTGGCCGCCGATCTTCGCGGGCGTGCCCGGGTAGAAGAGCGTTCCGTCGCCCGTGCCGCCGAACGCGCTCTGGCTCACCCACGGGTCGCCGTTGTTGAAGTACGACATGGTGACCTCGTAGTAGAGCTCGCCGGTCATGTCGTAGGTGAACGACATCCACTCCATGGCCCGGTTACGGGTGGCGTCGGAGTCGACCGCGTACGTGGGCCAGCCGGTCTCGCCGGAGCCGTCCAGGCCGCCGCCGACGCCGCTGCAGCCGAACGACATACAGCTCTGGTACCACCAGGTGTTCGCTCCGAACTTCGCGCGCTGGTTGCCGGCCTGAGCGCTGCCCGGCTTGCCTTCCACGTAGTTGACCACCGGGACGAACAGGTCGATGCCGCTGACGCCGTGGCTCTGCGCGTCCCACGTCGTGGTGGTGACCAGCGTGGGCATGCTCGAGTCGCCGGCGCGGACCTGCGAGACGCGGCCGGGGATGTCCGACCACTGGCAGGTGAGGGGCGGCTCGTCGCAGACGTAGTCGAACAGCGTCGTCGAGGTCCAACCCTTGCTCTTGAAGTGGTTCGACCAGGCCTTCACCACCGCCGCCGTCGTCGCGCCGTTCACGCTGACGGAGGTCAGCTTGGCGCCCTTCAGGCGGGTGTCGGCCGTGCCGTCCAGGAACGGGCTGACGTACTGATCGAAGATTCCCCAGTTCTCGTTGCCGGAGCTGTCCACCGTCGAGGTGAAGTACGGCTGGTGGATCGAGACGTGGTTGTCGAGCGCCGCCTGCACGTAGCGCGCGCGCAGCCGGTGATCGGAGTCGCCGCCGCCGCAGCTCCCGTCGCCGTGACCGATGCAGGGGCCGTTCCACGCCATGCCGAACGCCGTGCGCAACGTCGAGGTGGATGGCACCTCGAAGTCCCACACCGCCAGCTCGACGCGCACGTCCTGCGTCACGCCGCCGGTCACGTGCAGCGTGCCCGTGTACTTGCCGGCCGGCGTCGCCTGCGGAGCGTGCACGTCGACGAGGACCGCGCGGCTCTCGTTCGCCGGAACGCTGAAGGGGAACGCGTTGCGCTTCTCGCCCGCGATCGGATCGACGTCCGGGACCAGCGCGTCCGGCCACATGCCCGTCGCGCCGTCGCCGCCGGACTGCGCCGTCACGTTCAGCAGCGCCTCGCGGTAGAGGACCACGTCACGCCCGGAGATGGTGTGTCCGGCGCTGTCGCGGAGGGCGTCAAGGCTCATCGAGACGCTGTCGGCCTGGCCGGTGACGACCACCTGGAATGCTTCGAATTCGTTCTTCGCGGCGGCGATCTTCGCGGCTGCGGTGGCGCCGGCCGGGGGCTGCGCGCTGGGGCGGATCTTCTGCGCGGCCGGCGCGACCCAGACCTGGGCGGCGGATGCGGAACCGGCGGCGAGCAAAGCGACGAACAGGGGGAGCGACTTCACGGAGCCTCCTTGGTTGGCTGCTTCCCGGAACGGCGGGGGTTCCTCGTTCCGGCTGGCCAACTCAGGGGGCTTGCCGCTTATTGCACGTCAGGTGTGCTGCTCCATGCCCAAAGCAGGGCGATTCTCGGGTGGGCGGGGACTGGTGAGCACGTGTGCCTACAGGGCGGCACCTCTGCTGCTGCGCAGAGCACAGCGAGCGTATCGCGTCTGAATCGCGACCTGCGCCGGTTTCGTCGGACTTCAGGCGGTGGAGCGGTTCTGGCCTCGTGGAGCAGGCGGGGGAGCAGGCGCCACTCCGTTCGCCAGCTCGACGACACGAAGCGTCACCGCGAGGGGCTCCTCTCCGTCCGCGGGAGCGCATTGCGCCCTGCCTGGAGACGTCTCGTACCGGACGCTTCCGGCGTCCTTTACCAAACGCTGCCGGGGGTCGTCGGAGCGGCCGGGCGATGCATAGGTTGGCCGGCGTGCAGACCGCAACGTTGCAGGGCGTTCCCGAGGTCGCGGCGCGCAGGTGGCAAGCGGAAAAGGCGGCCCAGCTCGCCTTCTTCGCGACCGCGCTGTTCGCCGCCCAGCTCTATCTCTCGCCGGCCAGTTGGTTTCCGGTGCTCGAGCCGCTGCATCACGCGGCGATCCTCTCGGTGGTGGGGCTCGCTGCGCTCTTCTTGCGGCGCGTGCTCACCAACCGGCCGATCTGGATGGGATGGCGGACGGCGCTTCTGGCGGTCTACGCCGGCGCGGCGGTGCTCTCGCCGATGTGGTCGATCTCGCCCGCGGCCTCGACGGCGGGCGCGCTCGAGGTGGTCAAGCACTTCCTCTTCTTCCTGGCGGTCGCGAACGCGATTGACACACCCCGCCGGCTCCGCATCGCGCTCGGGATGTACGCCCTGGCGGCAATCGTGCCGGGGTGGGGCACTTTCAACAACTGGATCCACGACGAGCTCCTGGTGGACGGGTTCCGCGGCCGCTGGCTCGGGGTGCTCGGCGATCCGAACCACGACTCGATGGCGCTGGTCGGCGCGCTTCCCCTCCTGCTCTTCTTCATCATCGGTCGCGGGCACAAGTGGCCGCTGCGCATCGTGGCGGCGGTGGGCTCCGCGGGGTGCATCGCCGGGATCATCGCCACCCACTCGCGCGGCGGTTCGATCGGGCTCGCCGCCGTCGTGGTGATGTTCGCGCTGCTCTCGCGCCGCAAAGCGCTGGCGGCGGTCGCGGTGATGATCGCGGCGGCGGGAATGATGCTGTTCGCGCCGGCGAGCTTCTGGCAACGGAACGAGACCACCGCGCTGGGCGCGGAGGACCTCTCCATCGAGGGACGGCTGCAGGCATGGCAGGTGGCGGAACGCGCCTTCCAGGAGCGGCCGCTGCTGGGTGTGGGCGAGAGCGCCTTCCTCGACGCGTGGAACCAGTACGCGCCCATCGACTCGAATCGGGTGTTCGGGCACCGGTACGTGGCCCACAACCTCGTGCTCGAGGTCCTCGCCCAGCTCGGTGTGATTGGCCTCTTCGGCCTGCTGGGCTTCATCTTCGCTTGTCTCTGGTCGGCGTGGAGCGCGCGAAACGGCGAGCTGGGGGGCGAGGCGCGCGCGGTGCTCGCCGCCTTGCTCGGCTATCTCATCTGCCAGATGTTCTCCGGCTACTCGACGAGCTGGTTCCTGTACGCGCTCTGCGGCTTCGCGACGTGCTGCCAGGCGTGGGCGACGCGGCAGCCGCAGGAGACGGTGTGAACGAACCGGTCGGGATCCTCCGGCTGGTCGATCCGTTCCGGGCGGCCGACGCTTGGGTCCGGGTGGCGCCGCGCGGATACAGGGTCGCGGTCGAGCAGATTTCCTGGCCTCCTCGGGCGGCCGACGTGACGCGGATCGCGGCGGTGGCGGCCCGCGAAGGCGCGCGCATCGTCCATGCGCACGGGCATTGGGCGAACCTGCTCGCGGTTCCGGCGGCGCGCGCCGTCCGGGCGCGGGTCGTCTGCACGCGCGGCGCAGGCGCGACGCTGGCAGAGTCGCTCGCGATCCGGGCGGCGGACGCGGTGATGTGCCATTCGCGCGAAGAGCGCGACCGCTGCGTGCGCCGCGAAGCGATCGCGGCGGACAGGGTCTGCGTGGTGCATCCCGGCGTGGACGTGTCGCGGTTTGCGGCGCGGGCACCTGAGGCGACGCCGCTCCTCGTCGCCGTGGGCGCGCTCTTCGCCCGCAACGGCCACCTCGATCTCCTGGAGGCCGTCGCGCGCGTGCGCGTGCTGGTGCCGCATCTGCGGGTGATCTGCGCGGGCGAGGGGCCGATGCGTCCCGCCCTGCAGCAGCGCGTCGCTTTCTTCGGCCTGGGCGAGGCGGTGCAGCTCGCCGGACACGTCACCGACATCCCATCCCTGCTGGCCCGGGCGCACGTCGCCTGGACTCCCGGCATCCGGTCGACGATCGAAGCGATGGCCGCGGGTATCCCCACCGTGTCGCCCTGGCTTGAATTGATTGGGGCAGACATCGCCACGCCGCGCGGCGACGGGACCGCGATCGCCGACCGGCTGTTCGCCTTCCTGAAGGACCGGAAGATCGGACCGTCGCTGCGGAAGCGGGCGGAGAAGGAGTTCTCGCTGGACGCCGTCCGTGCGCGTCTGGGCGCGCTCTACGACGCGTTGCTTGGTGCCCAGCGCGCCGCGGCGTGAAGGCCGCGGGTTGAATTGACACTGGCAGTCGATCGCGCTACATCGCGGCGCCGCCTCGGGCTCCCAGGCCCTTCGGGCGCGTCGAAAATCGGGGCATTAGCTCAGCTGGGAGAGCGCCGCAATGGCATTGCGGAGGTCGCCGGTTCGATCCCGGCATGCTCCACCAACAAAAGCTCCGGATAACAGCTGGTTCTGGTTGCGAGCGTATCGCTTGAGTGGATCTATGCAGCGGGCCGGCTAAAGCCTGGCTAACGAACTTCTTTCGTTCGGACCGGCAGCGCCAATCGCGACGTGCCACCGGCCGCCGATACGCACGGCGCCGGCGACTGAACCGCGCTCGATGCGGGAACGAAGAGCCTTCGGCGTGAGACCGAGCCGCTGAGCCGCTTGTGCGAGCGGCATCAATCTCGTGCTCTGACGAGAACGCAGCTCGGCTCGATGATCGGCGAAGGCGGCGTACAACTCCTCGCGGATGACGCCGCGGACGAGATCGCCAAATGCCGCCGCGAGATTCTTACCGGCTCGGTCGGCGCGGTTTACGGCAGGACCGGCGCTTTCAGCTGTGCCACGCGAGCCGGAAAGCTCGCCCCGGCGCCGGCCGACGTCCCCGACAGCAAAGACGGCGGCGTCTTGAGAAGCCGTCCGGCTTCCTCGGCGCCGGCGGTGCGCTCAGTTCTCGCGTTCCGCCCGCCGGCCCCCTTCATGAGCTCGGCGACCGCGGCCGCGAGAGTCGTCATGGGGACGGGCGCGACAGAGCGTCTCCGTTCGCCTGCGCTCTTGTACGTCCACCGCAGCCTCCAGCTCAGCCGCGCTTAGCTGGTCCCTTCTTCGCTACGGCCAGCGCCTGTGTCGCGATCAGCTGCCGGTACCGTGCGTCGAGCAGCGATCGGAAGTAGTCCTCGCGGTTGAGCCCGAGCTCCTTCATGTCGTCGGTCATCGTCTGCGCCATCTCGCGCGCGACATTGTGGAAGAAGAAGATCTCCAGGGCGGCCCGGATCGAATGCGCGAAGGGACGGCCGCGTTCCTCGCTGTCCTTGCGGGCGCGGTCGAGTAGAGGCGAAGGAAGCCTCATGGTTACGACCTCGAGCTCCTCCGTCGGCGTCTTGGACATTGAGCTCCCTCGAATACGATTGTATGTACTATTAGCATGCAGTTCAGATGCACACGGCAGAGCCGCGACACATGCTCCCTTCGCATGGATTGCGTCGCACGCGGCCGGCTGACCTCCCTTCGTGGGAGGAGCTCAACGTGGGGAGGAGTCGCGTGGAGAAGCGACGACTTTCGCCGGACGCCATCGTCGAGCTGCGCGCCGAGAGGACGCGCGTCTTCGTCGACGATGAAATGGGCTTTGGGTCGCTCCCGAGGAGCGCCGAAAACGCGCGCGCCTGGGCATTCGCGAGACTGACGCGGTACGCATCGTTCATGGTGCGAGGGGGCAATCGCACGCTCTACGCGCAGAAGTATCCAGTCCGCTGGAAGGCAAAGCTCGTTCTGCTCACTCCCTCCGAAGAGCGCGCGTCAACCCTCACCGAGGTCATCACCGAGTGGCAAGAGGTCAACCGCTCCGTACCGCTCGTCGCGAGGGCGCTCACGATGCGGCACGCTGCAGGCGATGGAGCAGACGCCTGCCTGCGATCAGCTGCCGTCCTGGCGGTCGCTCGCCGGTGCTCGACAAGAGCCAGCCAGGGTCCTGCTCGCCTCACTTCCGCCGGGTGCACGAGCGCTTAATTTAATTTCCTGATCGAGGCCGGAGACGCGACGTCGCCCGGCCCCGCGTCCATGGGGGGGAGGGCCGCGGTGAAGAGATGGCGGGAGCGCCTGGGGCGCTTCTTCGAGTTCGAGGGCACTCGGGACCGCATCCGTTCCATGGAGGGGCTCCGCGGGCTGGCGGTCGCGCTGGTGTTCTTCGTGCACTACGAAGGGCTGTTTGGCGGGTGGGTCGCGCCAGGCACCGCCTCGGCGAAGGCGGCGACGTTCCTCGCGACCGTCGGCCACACGGGCGTCGATCTGTTCTTCGTGCTGAGCGGCTACCTGATCTACGGCGCGGTCATCAAGATGCGCGAGAACCGCGGCGGGTACGCGAGCTTCATGCGCCGCCGCGTGCGCCGGATCCATCCCACGTTCCTGGTGATGCTCGCCGTCTACGTCGCCTTGTCGATCTTCGCCCCGGGCGAGAGCAGGCTGCCGGTAGGTCGTGGCGCCGCGCTGGTCTACGTGATCGAGAACGCGCTGTTGCTGCCGATCCTGTTCGACGTGACGCCGCTGATCACGGTGTCGTGGTCGCTCAGTTACGAGATCTTCTACTACGCGATGCTCCCCCTGCTGGTCGGCGTTTTCGGAATGCGCCGGTGGCAGCCGCGCACCCGTGTGCTGGCGTTCGGGGGTCTCGCGGCCGGTTACGTCGTCGCCTGCTTCCTCGGCGCGAGGCACGTCCAGCTCATCCTCTTCGTCTCTGGCATCTTCGTGTACGAAGCCTGCCACTCCGAGCGCTTCGCCCGGCTCCTGTCGCGAGCCGGCGCGCAGTGGATCGGCGCGGGCGCGCTGGCGGCGTTCCTGCCCATCGCGTTCGTCGTCGTCACTGGCCAGGTGCTAGGCCTTCCCACGTCGGTCGCGGGGCGGTACATCGCTTGCGCGATCTGGCTGTTCGTCGCGCTCTTCGTCGTGACCCTGGTGGTGTTCCGCGCGTCCGGGCCGCTGCGCGGGTTGTTCTCCGTGGCTCCCCTGCGCTGGCTCGGGAACATGAGCTACTCGTACTACCTGATGCACAGCCTCGCCCTGAAGGGTCTCGCGCTCGCGATCGCCCGCGCGCGCCCCGGCTGGAATCCCGGCAGCGCTGGGCATTGGGTGTTCGTCCCGATCGCGTTCGCGGTGACGCTCGTCAGCTCCGCCGTGCTGTTCGCGGCGGTCGAGAAGCGCTTCAGCCTGGCTGCGCCACGGCCCGCTCCGGCCGGGGCGCAGCCCACAGTCCTGGCGCTAGAGGCTGCTCCCGCGCGCTGAGGCACGGCACGACAGCACCGGCACTACTTGTCGTGCCCCTCGTGCTCTCGTCGCGGAGGAGCCCTCTGATCTCTCCATTGGGCCACCGGGTGGAGTGGAGGTTCACGTACGTGACCCCTCCGCGGATGGCGTTGACCAATTCTGCGAATTGCCCTGGCTCGATTCCTTGAGCCGTGGGACCGACGACGTTCATGGCGCGGATGGTGCCTTCGACAGTGGCCGACTTCCCAGGCGCCGGCTGCGGGCAGACCGGAGTCCCAGCGGGCCCATTGCCCAGATTGGTGCAGAGGAACGCGGCGATTCCGCCGTTGACCGATGGCTGCCCGAAATGGATGTGCGATTGCAGCACGGAGCCGCCCTCGATGTCTCTGTAGGCGAGCTTGTAAACGATCTTGGGTCCGTCGACGTGCCTGCCCTGCGAGCAGTGACAATGCGGCGATCAGAACCAATCCACCCAGGCGCGACCAAGGCGACCAAACGGACCTTATCTGTCCTTCACCACTCGCCTCGCTCGCACTGCTCCCGCGTATCCGATACGTGTTCTAGGCGCGACCGCCTTTCAAACGCGCCCTCGTCCGAGCGCCCGCTCTCCGCAAGCGCCGCGACGGTTGCAAGGGCCCGCACGCCGTGTCCAGATTGCCTTCGACCCGCGTCGGAGGCGCCCATGCGCCGAATCCAGCTCGCGCTCGCAGCGTTGATGCCAGCCCTCTTCGTCGGAGCCTTGCGGTGCGGCTCGAGCCATTCCGGCTCGCCGTCTGTCGGTCCCGCAGTAGATGGTGGCGGCGCCGGCGGGGGCGGTGGGGGCGGAGGCGCCCCGGATGCCGGAGGTGGCGGTGGGGGTGGAGGCGACCAGCCGGATGCCGGAGGTGGCGGCGGAGGTGGGGGCGGCGAGCCGGATGCCGGAGGTGGCGGCGGGGGTGGGGGCGGCGAGCCGGATGCGGGAGGTGGCGGCGGCGGCGGCTCACCAGACGAATGCGCGGGGCTCTCACCGGCCGCCGTAGGGGCGCCATCGGCATCGGTGGGGCTCAGTGCTGGTCGATTCGAGATATGTCGGACGGGATCGAGCGATGGGTTCGGCGTCGTCGCGCTGATCGTCGACAGCCGGTTTGATGTGATTCCACGCCGCAGTAGCGTGTTTCTGTTCGACTCGTCCGGTAACAGCCGGGGCACGTACTCCGGACCGGACCAGCGGAGCCCAGGCGATCCGGCGTTCACGTTTCTTACCGAGCAGCTCGCCGGCTTCGAGCTGAGAAACTGGGACCCCGATACGGGTAGTGAGGTGGTAGCGATCGACGGCACAGGATCAGTCGTGGGCAGCACGAGAACGATCAATGCGGTATTTGTGCTCGTGGCGATCGATCCATTGGGCGGAGTCGTCGTCTCCTCGGTGCCGCGCGATTCGTCGCCTACGCGAGCCATCGCCGCGTACGACGATCGCGCCCGGCTCCGCTGGCGAACCGAACTCCCCTCGTCCGACGCGATCGTCGCGGTCGGCGTCGATCGGCAGGGGAACACGCTTGCGCTGGTGGACGGCTCCAGCCGCTACGGGAGCGGCAAGCTCGCGGGCGTCTGGCTGGACCATTCCGGGCGCGCGGGGAGCGTATTCGAGGCTGCCGACATTGGAGATTCGCCGCGAGGAGCTCTCCTGCTCACGCCCCGCGTCGAGAGCGGTCTGTTCTTGCGCCGGAGCGACGGCGCATGGATACGGCAGTTCGACGCGTTCGGTCCGGGCCAGCCGCCCCCGAGCTGGCTCGAGGCGCGCGCCTCCACGACGCTGCACATGGCGCGGGGCGGCCGGGCCTACGCGGTGATTTCGCCCCCGCCCCCGACATCGGGCGGCGCGTGCCAGGCCACGATCGAAGTCGTCGCGCCCTCGGGAAAGACCTGTGGCACCGCGGTATTCCCGGGCGAGCAGAACGCCTTTAACGGCTTTTGCACCGCCTCGTTGACGGTCGGCTACGACGGGACGGTGATCGAGAAGCTGGACGAGCGGTCCACGGGGGCCGGCGGCGGCAGGGTCTGCGGGTTCAGCTGGTGGACCGGCTTCCTCCAGTGAACCTCCGCCGCGACCTCGCGCGCTAACGCTCCTTGCCACGCATGGAGCGGAAGAGCTCTTTCAGATTTTCGCGGTCCTAGTCGGTCGCGTCGGTGAACTCACCGCCGCTCTTCAGCCACTCGCCGCCGTCGATGCGATCCGATGCGCCTCGACGTGCGTAGTGAGCGCGGAGCGCGCACCGTATCGGTAGGCGTCGATGTCCTTCGCCTGAGGGTTCGTGTACTCGGCGCAGAAGCGGTCGATGAGCGCGCTTAGCGTGATCCGCTTCGCTCTGATCGTTTCGCCGGTCGGCTTCGCCGCGATGCCGACCTTGCCGTTCGCGACATTGGTCTCCGCGGCCGCCAGTTGGATCTTCGCCTGCCCCATCGTCGTGCCGTTCGGACAAGCGACCCACTTCTGCCGCCCGTCGAGACCTTGAAGACGATGTAACGGCGAACCTTGCCGCCCTCGGTCCGCTTCCGACCGACGATGCTGCCCATCACCCTCCGCGCACGTCGAGGCGCGGCGGCATGATAGCGGCTCGTGGCTAAAGCCTGGCTAAAAAAAGTTGCGACTTCGCGGGGTGCGGACCGCCCTGGCCATCCTGCGTCAATCAGGCGCGAATTTGAGAGTGATGACGATGTTCTTCCGGCAGATTTGGTGGGGCGAGATGGGACGCGGATCGCCCCGTCACACCCCATGCCTTCCAAGATGGCATTGCCGAGGTCGCCGGTTCGATCCCGGCATGCTCCACCACTCTAGAAAACCCTTTGTCGCGCGAGTCGCTGATCGTGCCAGTGGGTCAGTTAGTGGATCAGTTTGGACACAACGCGCCTAGAGATACTCCTGGAAAACGCGCACACTGAACTGATCTCTGAACGAGGAAAGCTCAGGCTCCGCCGCGCAGTGCTCGACCGCGAGCTTGGCTGCGGAGACGTGCGGCTACTCGTCGGGAACTGTCAAGACAGGACACGGCTGCCCGCCATCAGGAAGCCACGCGGCCGTTCCTCCGTCGCCCTGCCTGCAACTCCAACCCATGTCGAGTCTTCCGATGCCTCCGTCCGATGAACGGTCGGAAGGATAGAAGATGTAGTGGCGGGGTCCGGGCGCGTCGTACCCAAACTGCACCGTCGCGCCATCTGGAACGCCCATGTCCTCGCTCAGCTGCGACTCCACTCGGAACTCGGTAGGACCATCGCTACAACTACTCCCAAAAATGATTTGGGCGTGTCCTTTCGCCCCGAACCGCTTGCGGAGATCGCCGATAGAGTAGTGGCCATCCAACGTGTCGCCACCGCCCTCGCCTTCGAGCAACGTCACGAATATACGTGGCCGCACCTTCGCGCGGTAGCGGCACAATTGGCTTTCGAGAATGTTCGAGCGTGCCACTGGTACGACCGTCAGCGTTCTGCCGTCTGCGAGCGAGAGCGTCGTCGCAACGCCCGGTCGCGACGCAGCGACCGCGTCCTGCATCTCGTCGATGCGCGACACCTTCTCGGCGCCGACGTGTGTGACACATTCCCCCTGCCTCAGACCGGCCTGGGCGGCGGGTCCATCAGGGAGAACGAGGAGCGCCCTGACGCAGCCCTCGCCATCCTCCAAACCGATTCCCAAGAAGCTCTGTCCTGCTTCATGCGTCACGGCGAGAAGAATGAGAAGGGGTAGCAAGGGTTTCATCGACGCAGCGATGATTCTGCACGGAATAGCAACTTCGTGTCACGCCAGCGCGGTGTGCTGTGTAACGGCGGGAACCCGGTGTTACAGCTAACATCTCCGAAGGACCCCGATGCTTGCACCAGGAGCAACGACGCCTGCTTCTATCGACTGGAATCGGTGACGAAGAGCGGGCGGTCGTCCGTGAAGCTGAGGCTTTTCAGGAACGGCGCTACCTCGCTACTGTCGAGATGAAACGCATGCTCGCCGGCGACGTACCGCTCGCTGTAGCTCACGTCGATGAGGTATTGCGGCCAGCGCGGGTGCAAGCAGCGATATCCGCGCACCTCCAGCGTAACCGACTTTCCGGGCGCGTCGGGGACGATGTTCTCGACGCCGAATTCGTATTTCACGCACTGAGCGCCGAGAATCGTGTCGAGCATCGTGCTCTTCGCCAGCACCCGGTGACGCCCGTCTACGTACGAGTCGGCCAAGCGTTCCGCCTGCTCCTTCTCGAATTGCAGGAAGTCGTCCGCGCCGGCAAACATTCTCCACCCCACGTCCCAAATGTGAACCTCGGCTTCAGTCGTGTGAACGTCGGGTGTATCAGCGTGATCGACCACTTTTGCGAATCGCGCGACGAGGTAGATCGGTGCCGGATCTGCCGGAACCGGCGGCATGGCGAACCAGCCAGGACCAGTCGGCGGCAGCACCGAGAAGCCACGGAACTGAATCCGCCGCGTCGGATCCGTGATCCTCACCGGCTGCGATCCAGGCCACGTCCGACTCGATGCGGCCGCGCAAGCGGCAATCGAAAGTGCGGCGGCGACCATCGGGAGGGCGCGAGGAAATGGTGGCATGGGGTGCGTGGACTCTACCCGAGGTCGCCGTACCGCGAGCGTGTCGTGGCGCCCATGGAGCGCGATAGGCTGATCGAGCCGACGAAGGCGGGGCTGGCTCGGACGCGCGCGCAAGGACGTGTTGGAGGCCGTCCCCGGAAGCACTCCCACTGGTCAAGGCGGCTTTGAAGAGCTCGACCAGGGCGCCAGCTACGACAGGACGTGTGGAAGCGATATGGCGTGCCGGCATCGACGTTGCGCCGGTACAGGGCGGCGCTCAGGATAAACGGGCCGGTAGGACCTACAATCTAGACCAGGGCAGCGGGAAGAGCGCGAGCCCTACCAGGAGCGCAACCGCCACGGCCATGGGCAAGACTGCTCGACGGCGGCGCCCGGCGGGTCCTCGCGCAAGTTGCACTGCTCCCCCGACAATCAAGAACAGGGACGCCGCGGGTAGAAGGACGAAATGGCAAGTCACGTACAAGAATCCCCAGTCTCCTGTTGCCCTCTCGCCAGTACCGAAGGCGAGTGGAAGAACCTCGGGTACGAAGCCCAGCGCAAGCAGGCCGACAAATCCCGGCCAGTCAACCCACTTATCGAGGAACGTTCGCCCCTCCATCTTGCTGACTCTATCTTTTCGGGCGCGGATGGTGCGCTCAAAGAGTTCGCCAGGAGCAATCCGCCGCGCCAACGTGGAAGCAGGACCCGGAGAAGCGGCGGTTTCTGAGCGCCGGCGAGAAGCCGGTCA
>VBKI01000058.1:0-465 GCA_005879535.1 Deltaproteobacteria bacterium
GAATTCCGAACGGCACGTTGATGCGTCCGGCGCGCACCAGCAGCGCCCCCTCGTCGAAAGCCCAGCCTACCCAGTGCTCACGGGAAATCACCTGGCCCGCGAGAGAGGCCGGCGATCCAGTCGTCGTGACGTAACCGAGCGAGGCGCTGGCGCGGAACCCTGAGACCTGCACCGCGGCCGCGAGATCGCCTTGCATCAGGATGAGATCGCCTGTCGTCGGTCCGTCGCCGATCTTCGTGCGAAGCCCCATGTACCGGACCTCACCGCCGCCGAGGAGCCAGTCCGGAGTGCGCAGCGCGTTCCAGAGGAAGTTTGCGGCGGGCGAGGCTTCTTCGGCGGGCTTCCCATAGCGTGACTGCAGCAGGATCTCCCCCTGCGCCCGACCGTACGGAGTCAGCACGCCGGAGCCGGACGGATCGACGTGGCACGTCGCGCAGGTCGTGTAACCGTGCCGTATCATCCAGG